>NZ_JAGWCS010000038.1:0-33320 GCF_020657705.1 Clostridioides sp. ZZV15-6598
TGTTACTAGAGATAATAAACTTTCAATAATATATTTTATATTTTATATATTATTTAGAAGTTTTTTATTTATTGTTATATAATTAAATATATGACTATTTTGCTACTAAATATATAAAAATAAATTCGTGAAGGTGATTTTAATGAAAACTATTTCTAAACAAGAATTAGAAAAAGCACTTGAGAAACATTATTTATGGCTTAAAAATAATAATGATGGAGAAAAGGCAGATTTAAAAGAAGTGAGATTAGAAAATATGGATTTAAGAGGGTATTGTTTAAGTAATATTGACTTTTCATGGTCTGACCTTATCAATTTAAATTTAGAAAAAGCAGATTTAGAAAACTCTAATTTTAAGAATTCTTATTTTTCGGATTGTTCATTAAAAAATTCTATATTAAAAAATGTAGACTTAAGTGGAGCCAATTTTAGATTTTGTGATTTATCTAACTCAGATATTAGAGGTGCTAATTTAGAAAATTCTAATTTGGAATATGCTACATTGGATGGAGTAATATCAGATGAAAGTACTCGTTTTTTTAAATTGTACTGTCCTGAAACAGGTGCATTTATAGCTTATAAAAAATGTTTTAATTTTAGAATGGTACAATTATTGATACCAAGTGATGCAAAAAGAGTATCTGCTACATCAAATGCTTGTAGATGTGATAAAGCAAAAGTGCTGTCAATTACAAGTATAGATGGTAAAGAATCTTTTAAAAGTGCTCGTGCATATGTTGATGAAAATTTTATATATCGAGTAGGGGAAATGGTTGTAGCTGAAGATTTTCATGAAAATAGATGGAAAGAATCAACTACAGGAATTCACTTTTTTTTAACTAGAGAAGAAGCTATTGGTTATCTATAAAGTGTTATTGTTTTATCAAAGATAGGCTAAATACTCCATCCTCAACGTAAGTAGGGTGGAGATGTAAGCCTGAAACATGCTAATATAAATTAAAATAAGGTGAAGAAATGATACAGATGAAAGCTTTTAAATTTAGAATATATCCAAATCAAACTCAAAAAGAAATAATAGAAAAATCTTTTGGATGTTCGAGGTTTGTGTATAATCACATGTTAGCACTTCAAAAATAAAAATATGAAAATGAAGGTGAGTCATATTCAAAGTATGATTTAATTAAAAAACTTCCATCACTTAAAAAAGAATATGAATGGCTTAAAGAAGTTGATTCAACCAGCTTACAAGCTACTATTGATGATTTAGATAGTGCATATAAAAACTTCTTTAGAGAGTTTAAAAAAGGAAATAAACAAGGATTTCCAAAGTTCAAAAGCAAAAGAAATCCTAAAAGAAGTTTTGAAAGTAAATGGGTGAACAATAATATAACTATTAAGGATAACCTAATTAAACTGCCAAAATTGAAATGGGTTAAGGCTAAAGTAACTCAAAATATAAATGGTAGAATATTAAATGCTACTGTATTAAAAACAACTACAAGTAAATATTTTGTTAGTATGTGTTGTGAGGTTGACATAAAACCATTAAAAGAATCTGATAAATATATTGGTATAGATTTGGGTTTAAAAGATTTTGCAATATACTCTGATGGAAACGTATTTGATAATCCTAAGTGGTTAAGAAAAGCTAACTATAGATTGAAATTGGAACAGAGAAGATTATCAAAAATGATGAAGTTTAGTAATAATTGGAATAAACAAAAAAATAAAATAGCTAATATGCATGAAAAAATATCTAATCAAAGAAAAGATTACTTGCATCAAATATCAACTAAGCTAATTAGAGAAAACCAAATAATTTGTTTAGAAGATTTAAAAGTGAGTAATATGATTAAGAATCATAAATTAGCAAGTGAAATAAGTGAAGTTAGTTGGTATGAATTTAGAAGATTGCTTGAGTATAAAGCTATTTGGTATGGAAGATTAATTTCTATAATAGGAAATACATATCCATCCAGTCAGTTATGTAGTGTATGTGGTCATAGAAATAAAGATGTAAAAAGCTTAGCACTTAGAAAGTGGGTTTGCCCAGACTGCAATACGCAACATGATAGGGATATAAATGCCAGCATAAATATACTAAAAGAAGGATTAAGATTAGTGGGGATGGAACAGCCCTTAGAGCCTATGAATGCTTAGTGCAAAAGTGCTATCGAATAGGAATCTCCACCTTCAAACATTACCGAATGTAGTTAAGGTGGAGTAGTTCAATGAAGTATGTAGTTTAAAATACATAGTAAAAAATGTATTGCTAAATAAATAATTTCTAAAAAAGAGTATCTAGAGATTTTAAAAATACACCTTAAAAAACATTTTAAAAATCTACTTACGATACTCTTTTATATATTTTATCATTTCTAAATATGTCATAAATTACAATTTATAGTAAATTATTTATATCAACACTATCCACTATTTTAGAAACTTTATCTACATACTCTATATTATCACTCAAACTCTTATAATACTTATTACCCTCACTCTTAGTTCTAAATGAATAAACTTTTTTATCCAATTTTAAAGCCTCTTTTATAATGTCTATATTTCTTTTGTTTGTTTCTCCTACGCTAAATCCTGTGTCTATTATAATCTTAGAATTATTTAAATTTCTAATAGCCAAATCGAAACTTTCATCACTTATTGACTCAAATGGCTTTTCTGTAAACAACTTTATCCCCATAGTCCTACCAATTTCATAATCAATATCATTTTCATGTATTATACCAGAATATATACCTATGCCTCTCTTAGTAAAAGCTCTGTAGATTGGTGTTGCTTTGCCACCTCCACCAATTATAAAAACTTCATTTTTTGATTTATTGCTAATTTCTACTGCACCTAATAAACTGTTAAAATTTTTATCATCTAGTTCATAAAGTGAATTTATCATATTTTCATCTACCATATCTTCTGGCTGACCATACGCTATAACTTTGTTATTTTTCACAAGAGCAACCTTATCACAACTTTTTAGTGCTATATCTATTTCATGTAATGAAAGTATTACTGATATTGATTTTTCCTTACTTAATTTTTTTAATATGTTCATAAGTTCCAATCTATGCTTTATATCTAAATGAGTTGTAGGTTCATCTAATATTATTATTTCTGGCTCTTGAACTAATGCTCTTGCAACCAACACCTTTTGTTTTTCACCATCACTAAGTTCATCAAAATATCTTTTTTTTAAATGAAGAGCATTTACAGATTCTAATGAATCATCTACCATCATTAAATCTTTTTTAGATAGATTCCCAAAAAATCCTGTATAAGGATATCTTCCCATATTAACTATATCTTGTACAGTCATTAAATCTCCTAATAATCTATTTGTAAGTACCAAGGCCATCTTTTTAGATAATGTTTTTCTGGAGATATGATTTATATCTGCATCATTTAAATATATTTCACCTTTTATTGGTGTTATAAGTTTAGATAGAGACCTTAATATAGTAGTTTTTCCAGCACCATTACTTCCCAAAAGACATAATATTTCTCCATTTTTAACCTCTATGTTTATGTCACTTACAACCACTTTTTTATCATATCCAACACTTAAATTATTAGTTCTTAACATGTCTAAGCCCTATCCTTCCTTTTCATCAATAACATTATTACAATTGGAGCACCTAATAATGAAGTTATTGCACTTATTGGTAATTCTATTGGTGATAAAATTACTCTGGATACTAAATCACAAAGAGCTGTAACTATGCTTCCTAAAAGAATTACTACTGGTATCAATACTCTATTGTCTGATGTTTTAAATATCAATTTTGAGATTTGTGGTACTGCAAGACCAATAAATCCTATAGGACCTGCAAATGCTGATACTATTGCCGCTAGTATACTTGATATAAATACTACCAAAAATCTAAAAAATTTTATATTTACACCAATACTCTTTGCATATTCTTCTCCTAGTAAAAAAGCATTTAGAGGTTTTATTATGAATATAGTCATCAAAAGACCTAATATCCCAACTATCATAAGTATTTCTACTTTTTCCCATGTAAATCCAGAAAAACTACCCATAGACCACATCGTAAATTCCTTCAATTTTTCATTATTTGCAAATGATTGTAATATATTTGTAATTCCACTACATACATATCCAGTCATAATTCCTATCACCAAAAGCGTTGTTATATTTTTTACTTTGCTAGCAAATAGGATAACTATAGACATTACAATTAAAGCTCCTACAAATGCTGCTATAAATATACTCATTGAATTTATACTTTCAAACCCTAATGTATACCCACCTAAAATCATAAGTGCTACTGATAAAGTGGCACCTGAAGACACACCTAATATATATGGTTCAACTATTGGGTTTTTGAAAAATATCTGTAGTAGAATACCAGATACTGCTAAACATGCACCTCCTACCATAGTTGCAAGGACTCTGGGAATCCTTATATTATAAATTATTTTATAGTGTTCTGTACTATCTATTCCTCTTAATACAACATCTATTATTTCTTTAAATTCGATTTTTACAGAACCAAATGCTACACATATCAAAAAAGTAAGTATTATACCTACAATTAAGATTACAAATATAGTAGTATTTTTAATTCTGTTTTTATTGATAAAGTCCATCTATCTACTCCTCTTAATAAAAACTACATTCACTCAAATTTATAAAGTTTACTTGTTAATTTAATCTTATCTATTATTTATCATAATTTATATAGTGCTTAATCTTTTCACCAGTAGTACCTGGGTGAAACATTTCAACTAAATCCACTATTAATTCATCTGTCTTATCCACTGATTGATAATAATCTGGAGCAAACACCCATAAATTACCCTTTTTGACAACATCTAAATCAGCTAACACTGGTGCACTAGATTTTATAGACTCTAAATTTGGTGCATAATCTGAACTTGATGAATATACAAATATATCTGCATCTTTTGCCACTTCGTGTAATTGCTCAATACTTACTCGCCCTTCATTTGAATCTATTGAGGCACAAGCATTTATTCCACCTGCCATGTTTATCATATTATCTACATATGAATTTTTAGGTGCTATATAAGCATTACCTTCATATACAGATGCCCATACAACTTTAGGTTTGCTTTTATTTTTTATTTTTTTACTAACCTCTTCTATTTTTTGTACTGTTTTATCTAATTCACTAGTAGCTATATCCTCTTTATCATAGAATGCAGCGATTAAGCTTGTCCATTCCATTCTTCCAAATGGATTTTGCTCTTTATATTCATTATCTACAACATAGTTAAGTCCCAATTCTTTTAATTTATCTATAAATTTTGTATCCGCTTCTGATAAACCACTACTCACTATAGTCAAGTCAGGATTTAAGTCTACTATTTTTTCATAATCTGGTGCTAAATTTGAACCAACATAATGTATCTTACCATCTTTCATTAAATTTTTAATTTCTTTGATAGTCCAATATTGTTCTTCTGTTGTTACTGCTTTTATACTATCTAACTCACCTATTGTCCTTAAAGAGCAAGCTTGTGTTGTAGATGCTATCAATACATTATCTACAGGTGTTCTAACTATATTTGCATTTTTATATTTTTCAGGTATTTTTATCTTTTTAGGAATTAAAATTAGTTCTCTATTATCTCCATCAATAACCTTTTTAATTCCATCTTCTAAAGTCTCAACACTAAATCCACTTGCATATTTTAATTCTAATTTTTTCCCATTACTAACTTGTTCATTAGTTTTGTCTTTTTTGCTACAACCTACAATACCTCCCGCCAAAAAAATTACCATTACAACTAAAAAAAACTGCTTTAAAACATTTGATTTGAATTTCATCTCTTTCACTCCATTATTTTATTTTTTATGAGTGGCTACATATATCTAAAAAACATTTTACTAAAATTAAATTTTTTAATATAGCTTTTTAGTAAAATAAAAAACTTCTCCAAAATTAGCAAGGAGAAGCTTCTATATCAATTTTATAAAAAATGAATTGATATCTCATTTTATTATAAACTACAATCTCCACCCTAAATTGTATTTATGTAATACTGGGCAGGTCTCCTGACTCACGGCCTGTCCTCCATCAACCTTCCCAAAATTACTATGAATCTCAGTGGATTTGATTTTGTATCCGTATACAGTAGCGGGGGCTGTAGTGAATTTACATCACTTTCCCTATTAAACTAAAATAGTACCCTAGTATTATTTACATTTAATTTTTCATTAAGATAATTGTAGTTTATTGTTAATTACTTTGCAAGGTTGATTTAATATATCCACTCAAAAAGAGTGCTTAAAATGACTATAAAAATCAATTTAAAACACTCTTTATCTCGTTAATTTATATTTAATTCATCCATTAAATTTTTAATTTTACATACTTGATTTTCATCTGGTTTTATAAATGGAGCAGTTACATAATCACTTATTTCTAATCCTCTAATATTCATAGCTTTCTTCATTGCTGGTATAAATGGATTTGTTATTAAATAAAAATCCATTGCTTTATTAATATATTTTTGAATTTCAATAACTTTATCCATATCCTTATTATTATAAGCTTCAGCCCATTTAGAACAAACTTCTGGAATTAGATTTGATAATCCTCCTATACATCCTGCTCCTCCAGACATTAAGTTATGTATAAAATTTTCATCATATCCACTATATATCTTAAAATTTGGGAACTCTGTTTTCATAGTATTTATTAAATCTCTAGTATGTCCCATTAAAGTTACTGTATCTTTATATCCAACTATGTTTTTATGCTTTCTTGCAAGTTTTAATGTAAGTTCTGGACTTAAATCATAACCAGTTCTATCTGGATAATTATATAGGTATATTTCAGCATCTGTGTTTTCAGCTATCTTACTGTAAAACAGTTCAATACTATCATCATCAAGTGAGAAATAATAAGGACTTATTATCATAACTCCATCTGCTCCACTAGTATGTGCATAATTTGAAAGTTCTATAGACTCATCTGCACACATACGACTTGCACCTATAAACACTTTAACCCTCTTATCAACATGATTAATCACTAAATCTATAAGTTCTTTTTGCATATCCATAGACATATTAAAGAACTCTCCAGTACTTCCCATTATAACTAAACCATCTACTCCCCCATCTATAAGGTAGTCATATACTTTTTTGTTTCCTTCTCTATCTAAATTTCCGTCTTCATCAAATATTGTAACAACTGGTGTCAAAAATTCTGCTTTCATAATTTAAACTCCTAAAATTTATTTTGATATGTTCATTTAATATGTTTATAGTCTATGTTTTAAGATTATATATAATAAAACATTTACTTAACATAATTTTTCAATATTCCAATACTTTCAATCTCACATTCAATTACATCTCCACTATTCATATATCGAGGAGGAGAAAAGCCCATCCCTACTCCAGAGGGTGTTCCAGTTGCTATAATATCCCCAGCCTCTAAAGTCATCCCTTTTGAAAGTTCTGAAATTATATCTGAGATATCTGATATGAATAACTCTGTATTAGAATTTTGTCTTTCTTCATCATTTACTCTACTATATACATTAAGTTTTACTGGAAAAGAAATTGCACTTTTATGTAAGATACATGGCCCTAAAGATGTAAATGTATCTAATCCTTTTCCCCTAAACCATTGAACATGTTCTTTTTGCAACTTTCTAGCAGAAATATCATTTATCACAGTGTAACCAAAGATATAATCTTCTACATCTTCTTTTTCTATATTAACACCTGTTTTACCTATTACTACTCCAAGTTCAACCTCATAATCCAACTGATTATTTATATCAAAATGAGCATCTATCTCGTCTTCTGGACCTATTGCCTTTGTCACACGTTTTGTAAAATAGACTGTTTTCTCAGGTTCTTCAAAGCTGCTATCAAAATGAGTCTGAGTTTCTTCAAGATGTTCTTTATAGTTTACTCCTACACATAAAATATCGTGTATTGGTTTTTCTATAGGAACATATATAGTACACTCTTCTTTTTTAAAAACATTATAGTCATTAAATGATTCTTCATTTATAATATTTTTTAACTTAATAATATCATCCTGAGATACGCTTTGAATTAAATCATTTACATCTATAAAAAATTTACTAAGACTTATGGAATTGACATCAATAATAAACAATTCATCCTTTGAGAGAATTCCTACCTTTTTAGATGTATCTTCTCCACTACTAAAACTAACAAACTTCATACTATCACCCTTTAGTAAAATTCTAAATGCATACTTTTTTAAGTCTTATATTTTATACATAATTACATACTCTAGCTATTGCCATTTCAGTATATCCAAGTGCTTCTGCTTTTGATTGCTTACCATTTGCTACATCTACAACTAGATTTAATAAGTCATCTGTCAATTCTTCCATTGTCTGTGGCCCATATATAACTGGACTAGCATCAAAATCCATATTGTCTTCCATATTTGCAAAAGTTATTTTATTTCCAGTTATTTTTATTACTGGAGCTATTGGATTTCCTGATGGAGTCCCTCTACCTGTACTAAATACTACTACTTGAGCTCCTCCTGCAACCATACCCGCAACAGATGAAGCATCATTTCCTGGTGTATCCATTATTACAAGCCCCTTCTTATCAATTTGCTTTGCATAATCATAGACTTCACTTATTACTCTGTGTCCACCTTTGTGTATACAGCCTAGTGATTTTTCTTCCAAACTTGTAAGCCCACCAGCTATATTTCCAGGAGATGGATTTCCTTCTCTAACTTCTTCTCCAACTAATTTTAATGAATCTTCATATCTATGTACTATATGTAATATTTTTTCTTTTACTTCTTCATTTACTGCTCTTCTAGCTAATATATGTTCTGCTCCTATAAATTCGGTAGTTTCACTTAAAATTGAAGTAGACCCTAAATCAACAAGTCTATCGCTTAATTCTCCTATTAGCGGATTAGCAGCTAGCCCACTTGTTGGGTCAGACCCACCACATTCAGTCCCTAATATAAGTTCAGATATTGGAAATTCTTCTTTTCTAAGTATAGAAGCTTCTTGTGCCATTTCTCTAGCATAACGAACAGCTTTTTCTATAGTTTTTAAAGTTCCATGCTCTTCTTGTATTACAAGAGTCTTTATTGGTTTATTTGTTCTTTCTTTTATTGCATCAACTACCAAATCATTTTGACAATTTTCACAACCTAAAGACACAACTATCACACCATATACATTTGGATTTGCTGCATATCCAGCCATAACATCCATAGTTAATTGTTGGTCTGAGCTTACTTGAGAACATCCATTTTGATTATTAAAAGTAACAGCCCCTTGAACTTGTGATGCTATAATTCTCGTTGTATCTGATGCACACACACTTGTAGGTAATATTAATATGTGATTTCTTATACCAACTCTTCCATCAGGTCTTTTATATCCATAAAATTTCATATTGATTTCCTCCTAAAATAGTCTCTTTATCATACTTTATGTGATTTTCTTGTACTATAAATTTTATTCTTATTGCTAATTAGCTAACTAAAATCCTTCTTATTTAATCATTCAACACTAAACATTTTAATCATTTAATACTAAATACGACTTTTCTTGAATTATAAATGTTACTTTATATGTTTGATACAATTTGTTTATCTAAATCTTCCCTAACACTTTTAACATTGTGAATATGTACATGTTGGCCAATTTTTATTTCTTGATTAGCTTCTCCTATATGTTCTCCATATTTAGTGACTTTATCACCCTCAGCCATATCCTTTATAGCTAATTTATGATAAATAGTTATATCATCTAAAGCTGTTATTGTTTTTATCGTTTTATCTTTTAATTTAAATTTAATTTCGCTATTCTTAGATATTGCCTCAATAGCCACTGCAACATTATCTTTTTCATCAATTATCACTGCATTTATCATTATCTTTGTTCTCCTTTATAAATAATATAATTTTATTGACATACAAAACCATCTTAGTAATCATATATCGGTATTCATCAGGCCACTATTGTTCCATCATCTTTTTGTTTTGGGAATTTAGGACATCCATACTTCTTGGCCCACCAGCTAGTTATAAGAGGAACTACTATCGCAGTAACAACTACTGCAGCTGCTACTTGTGTTGTAGCTGTTGCAACATATGGTTGCCATGTTGGGTCAACTAATGCAACAGCAGCAGGAACAGCAATTGCATTCCCTGCGGTTGTAGCTACAGCCCATCCTGCATACCCTGGACGTTTCCCTATAAATCTATCACAGAATACTATAAATACGCCTCCTACAAACACAGATATTAATCCAAGTAATACTCCAGATAGTCCTCCTTTTAATATACTTGCAAGATTTATGCTACTTCCAAGTGCAAATCCTACAAAAGGCACTAATAAATTACATCCTGGTTCTAAAAATTCTTTCATCTTTTTATCAAAATTACCGATTATCATACCAACAAGTATTGGTACAATTGCAGCTAACAATGACATTAATGGAACATTTGCAAGTCCTGAAGTCCCAAGAGCTATCAATGTAAAAAATGGACCATCATTCAAAGTAAGTAAACTCATAGTTGCACAATCTGTTTCATCTCCATATGAAGTCATTAATGAAAGATATATACTACCATTACTATTTGTAACTGCACTTATAACTGCTAAAGTTGTAAGACCTAATACTCCATCCATTCCAAATAATTTTCCTATAAGTATACCTATTAAAGCACCTATAGCAAATTTAGAGCCAAGAAGTATACCTCCTCTTTTTAATACTTTTGGCATTTCTTTAAATTGAAGCTGAGTTCCAAGACATACTAGCTGAACCCCTATTATAGTTGCAGAGCCAACACTTGAGAATACTGCTGTTGTAAATGAACCTATTTGTACAATATCTGGGCAAAATGTATTAATGAAAGCTGCTATAAACATTGGAACTATCATCATACCTGCAGGAATTTTTTTAATAAAATCCATTATCATAAAGTTACTCCTCCTAAAACATGATATTTAATTACTCTTATTAAATTTTTTAGCTTTAATTTTAACGGCCGTTTCGGTTCGTATTTAAGAACTAAGTTTTTATTTACGAATCTTTGAATTAATGATAGCATTTTCCCAATTATGAGTCAATAAAAAAAATAAATTTTTGTCAAAATTTTTTCAAATTATCTGATAATATAGCAACAGTTATCAATTATCTTCATTATATGCAAAATATAAAAAGTAATTTTTCTCGCTTCACATCCATATATCACAATTTATATAATTTAAATTCACAATATTTCGATATTTTTATATAAAATACGATTATTATTGTCTTATCTTAAATTATATAGCTAAATACAGTTCACTTTCTTCAGGTATATTTTGGAAATTATTTCAAGTTTTCAACATAAATGTTTTATCAAAAAAATTATCTACAAATATTTACAATTAAAGCTTATTCATACATACAGTCATATATTTTATTTCTACATTGTAAATTATCACACAGTATGCTAAAATCAACATATTCTAACACTTTAAATTAACAAAGATAGGGGGAAATTTATGACTTCAGATAATCATCGCCCAACAGCTAGGATATTAGATATTTTAGAAGCATTAGCTGAATCTGAGAATGGATATACTCTTACAGAAATAGCAGATGCTATCAATGCTCCAAAAAGTAGTATCTTTCCTATAGTCCATACACTTAATGCCAGAAAATACATTACTATTGATAAAAATACGTCTAAATATTCCATAGGTATACGTTCTTACACATTAGGGTCTTCGTTTTTTGAGAAAAGAACTATTTTTAACTACATAGTTGACGAAATGACTAATATAGTTAATTCTTGTTCTGAAACTTGCCAACTTGGTATACTTGACAATAACGAAGTCCTTTATATTGGAAAAGTTGACTCTCCAGAGCCAATTAGACTTATTTCTTATGTTGGTAAAAAAATTCCTGCTAATTGTACAGGTCTTGGTAAAGCACTTTTATGTGATTTTGATAAGGAAGAACTAATGAATTTATATCCAGATGGGTTAAAGGGATTTACAAAAAAATCAATTACTGACTTTGATATTTTATATGACCAGCTTCTTGAAGTTCGTGAAACTCAAATAGCTTCAGAATGTGAAGAATCAATGGAATACTTAAAATGCTTTGCTGTACCAATAAGAAAAAATGGATGTATAAGAGCTGCTGTTAGTGTAACACTTCCACTTTTTAGGTCTAGTGAAGAAAAAATAGAACTGATAAAAAAATTACTTCTAAATGCACAAAAAAATATTCAATCTATGATGGAAGAACGTAATGAAGATATTATAATAAATTAGATTGATAAAAACAAAGTTACTGACTTAATTACAGTAACTTTGTTTTTTTATACTCTTTTTTATTTTTAATATTTTTATTGACATGATAAAAATACTATGTTAAATTCTAATCATAATCGTAATAACGAACTTAGTTCTTATATAAAAACTCGCAATATATATTTCAACCTCAAAACTCAATATATAATATGTGAATTAGTATAAGACTATTATAGGTATGTATATTTTGCATAAAAATTAATTCAAAAAAGGAGATTTTAACTATGAGTATCTATTATGTACCACCAATAAACTTACTTGGGAAAGGGTGTCTTAGTGAAGCTAAAGACTCAATTAAATCCTTAGGCACTAAAAAAGCATTTATTGTTAGCGATAAATTCCTAACTTCAAATGGTACTGTAAAAAAAGTAACAGATATGTTATCTCAAATAGGTGTGAACTTTACTACTTATGATGAAGTTAAGCCAAACCCAACTGTGACTAATGTCAATAATGGACTTGAAATACTAAAATCAGAAAATTGTGACTTCGTTATAACTATAGGTGGTGGTTCTCCACAAGATTGTGGTAAAGCCATTTCTATATTAGCTACCAATGGAGGTGACATTAGAGATTATGAAGGTGTAAATAAAACTTCTAAAAAATGTCTTCCTATAGTTGCTATAACTACTACTGCTGGTACATCAGCTGAAGTTACAATAAATTATGTTATAACAGATGAAGATAGACGTGTAAAAATGATAATGGTTGATACAAATGCACTAGCTACAATGACAGTAAATGACCCAGAATTAATGATTAGTAAGCCAGCTAACTTAACAGCAGCAACTGGTATGGATGCACTTACTCATGCTATAGAAGCTGTAGTGGCTAATGGAGCTTATGATGTTACAGATTCAACTGCACTATATTCTATAAAACAGATATTTGAATATCTCCCTAGAGCTGTTAAAGATGGTAATGATATAGAAGCTAGAGAACAAATGTGTTATGCTTGTTTTCTAAATGGAATTGCTTTTAGTAATGCAGGTCTTGGAAATGTCCATGCCATGGCTCATCAATTGGGAGGTTTATATGATTTACCTCATGGAGTATGTAATGCTATGTTGCTACCAATAGTTGAAGAAGAAAATGCTAAATCTGCGCCTTCTAAATTCCGTCCGATAGCTGAGATTATTGGAATGAATGTACATAACAAATCAGATAAAGAATGTGTTGATTTTGTAATAGATAAAATAAAGGCTCTTTCAGAAGAAGTAGGAATTCCAAAATCTCTAAAAGATGTTGGTGTTGATAATCCTAATTTTGAGTTGCTTGCTGAAAATTCTATGAAAGATGCTTGTGCTGGAGCTAATCCTGTTTTCTTTGATAAAGACAAGATTATAGAATTATTTAAGAAAATCTCTTAATATAATCACACTTATAAATTAATTATGTATATTTATAAGGGAGTGTCTTAAAATATTTTCATTTGATTCTAGACACTCTCTTATTATATAACTCTTTATCTTTAATTTTGTTTTAAGCTCATTAAAATTAATAAATAATATTGTTTGACATCTATTTAATGAATTATAACTGTTGTTGTATCTGGTATATTATCATATATCCACTTGGCATTTTCTGTACTTAGTCTAATACATCCATGACTAAGAGCTTCACCAAGTCTACCATCTATTATATAGCTTCCTGTCGAATCATATAGTACAGAATGATAATAATACCCACCTTTAATTCTAGTGGCATACTTAACTGAATACTCATCTGTCCCAAAAGAAGGCTTTCTCCCACTTATATAAAAAATACCTGTTATAGTTGGAGTTTCAGGTTTACCTATAGTACATTCCCATTTATATAATTGCCCCCAACCACCATTATCCTTCTTGAAAATATAAGTATATTTATTTTTAAGGTCTGTGGTAATTAGATAGTCACTAGTACTTTTAATATTATTTTCATTAACAAATTTAGTCATATCAGTGTAAAAATACTTATAATCTAATTCATTAGGTTTATTTCCATCACTTGACAAGAAATAATTAAAAACATAACCTGTCTTATCATCATATACAACTTTACTCCAGTCCCCTTCTACTTGTAGAACTTCGACCCTAGATTTTTCAGGAATTACTGTAATTATATTAGAAGTTGTAGACTTATCTTCTCTTAAATTTAAATTACTCCAAGCATATTCACTTACTGATATTAAATCCCTGTATACATACCCTTCTTGAGAATTGTAAATTACTTTAATCCAATCGTCTTCTTCATCTAACACCTCTAATTTAGAGCCTTGAGGTATTACAGTTATAATACTTGAATTTGTAGATTTTGCAGACCTCAAATTTACATTTACTAAAGCATATTTATATATAGGTGCTCTGTATTTTTTAATGTTTATTTTAAATAGCTTCACACATACCCATCCTCTCATATGTCTTTTTACAATACTTTATGAAATTCGATATGTATTCGTTCTTCTATTTTTAAACTTATTCTGTATAATTAAAGGTTATTATCCATTTAAATTTACAATATTACAATCTTTAATATATTCTTCAATTATACTTCTAGCCACATTAAAATAACTTATACATTTATCAACTATAACAGCATCACTACTAACTACTCTATCAAGTTTTTCTAATATAACATCTGCATTTTTTACTAGCTCTACTTCTGTTTCAATTTTCCATACCTTAGCATGCTCTAATATCTTATACCTTAGATTTCCAGAATTAGAAACTGGTGCATCTAAGTAAAATTTAATTTTTTGTGCTTTATATTTGTTGAAAAATTTTCCTATTAGATTTAAAGCTTCTTCTGTTTTATCTATAATTTTATATGTTCCTCTAAGACCTGCTAAATCTCTTATATTTCCGTCTCTACCTATGACTAGAGTTCCTCCAGATAATGCTACTTCTAGAGCTATTATTAAATTAAAACCATCTATGTATATAATTCCTTCATTTATTTTATCTAGGGAAAGTATCTTTGATTGTCTTATTATATTTTTTTCATCAGTACAGACTGCTCTTTTCAATGCATCTCTTTGTCTTATTGAAAACTGATATCTATCTCCAACAAAAGTTACAACTGGGTCTATTTTATAATCTCTATTTATTAACCATTCTATTTCTTCTTGAGCTTTTGCAAGTCTTATAAGTTCTTTACTTGAAAACCATCGTTTATCATTCTCATCAAATCCTCTTTTAGATATTTTATTCATAGAGTATTTCACCACCTTAATATGAAGTTTGCTAATATTATCTTCTCCATTTAGACTATTCAATATTTAGATTATACATTTTAATAGCAGATTATAATACAAAATACTTACTTTTTTACTATATTTATATTTTATAATATAAAAGAAAGGATACTATTAGTAAATTCTCATAGTATCCTCTCTTTAAAATTTATTTATAATGATAATTTTAGGCTTTATTTATATATTACACTTATTTTATACTTCCTTTATCATATTAGGAGATAAAACATCATTAAGAGCCTCTGTCATAGTTGGATGTGCATAAACACGGTCTCTTAAATATGTGTATTCTACTTCTAAATCTACAGCTAACTGAATTAAGTGTATAATCTCACTTGAATCTTCACATATCATGCTAGCCCCAAGTATTTTATTGGAATTTTTATCTATTACGATTTTTATAAACCCATCAGTCTTTCCAATTTGTTTAGCTCTTGGAATTGCATCAACTGGTATCTTTGCTACTAATACATCGTATCCTTTTTCCTTTGCTTGTTTAACATTAAGACCAACTCTTGAAAATGCTGGACTTATAAATATAGCATTTGGTATATTTTTTCTATTGCTAGTTGTTCTAGTTTTATTTCCAAATAATTGATTGATTATTATACGATAGTCGTCTAGTGATATATAAGTAAATTGAGGTCCTCCATTTATATCTCCTATAGCCCATATGTGTTCTTTATTAGTCTTAAGGGTATCTGATACTTTAATAAATCCTCTTTCATTTAACTCTATACCTGCATTTTCAAGTCCTAAACCTTCAGTATTTGCCTTTCTACCAGTAGCTACAAGTATTATATCACTTGTTATTTCCTTTAATTCATTATTTATCTCATATTCTACTGTAGCTAAATTAGAAACTTCCTTAATCTCTTTTACCTTTGTATTATTTATAATTTTTACATTTCTCTTTTCAAGTAATTTTATTATTTCTTGTGAATCTTCAATATCTTCATTTGGTAAAATCCCATTATTTGAATTTAATATTGTAACTTCTGTTCCAAATGAACTATAGATACCTGCAAATTCTAAACCTATAAACCCAGCTCCTATAATTGTCATTTTTTTAGGTAGAGTTCTCAGATTCATAAGAGATTCACTATTATATACTATTTTATTATTTTCAATACCTTTAATATTAGGTATAAATGATTTTGAGCCAGTATTAATAAATATCCTCTCTGATACTAATTCATAAACTTCATTTTCAGTTTTTACTTCTACTGTATTTTCATCAATAAAAGTCGCCATTCCTGTAAATATAGTTACATTATCATTTGAATTTAATTTATTATAGTTAGCTTCTCTAAGCTTTGTAATCAAAGTTTCTTTTTTATCTATAGCTTTTTCATATTCGATTTGTGCATCATTCCAAGAGTTTATATTTTTTACATTGTTTGCTGAGTTTTCTAAGCTTTTAGTTGGGATACATGCTACATTTATACATGTTCCTCCATACATTTTATTTGATTTTTCTACTAAAGCTACTTTTAATCCTCTATTAGCTAAATCTCCTGCTAATGTTTTTCCACCTTTTCCAAATCCTATTATTATTGTATCAAATGTTTTTTTCATATAATTTTCAACCCTTTCCTTCGTTATTTATACTCTTACTATAACAAGATTTTCTAGGTGGTACAATTAGGTACTTTTTTGTAACCTTATATTTAGTACTCTTTATTTTTCTGATTTTCAATGAAAGACATCATAGTCTCTTTATTCATTGCTCCTGGAATGTACTGAGTTACATATCCTTCTTTATCAATTATAAATGTAGTCGGAAAAGCATTAATTCCATATTGATATGCTAGTTCTCCATCTTCATCAAGTGCAACAGGGAAAGTATATCCTTCCTCTTTTAAAAAGTTAATTACATGTTCTCTTGAACCTTCTCTTCCTAAATTAGGTGATGCTACACCTAAAATTACTACATCTTCATTATTTTTCTTATAATCCTTATACAACTGCTCTATATGAGGCATTTCCTCTTTACATGGAGGGCACCATGTAGCCCAGAAATTTAAAAACACAACCTTACCTTCATAATCGCTTAATTTGTGTGTTTTACCATATTGGTCAGTTAAAGTAAAATCAATGGATTTTATTCTCTCTTCATCATTAGAGCCGCTATCATTATTTTCATTATTGGATTTGTTTTGATTATCTTTGTCACCAGACTCTCCTTGTGTACCTCCATTAGAATTTCCTTGTTTATTCTCTCCTTGATTCACACTTTGATTATTTTCAACTTTATTTTTTTGTGGAATATTAAAGTGCTTGCTCACACTTTCAAATCCATTTATCATCATTAATATTCCTGATATTATGAGTATAGCTCCACCTATCTTTTTAATAATTTCCATATTAGATTTTATTTTATCAATAGTCTTAAATAGCTTACTATAGAACATAGCTGTAATTATAAATGGCAAAATAAATCCAATAGTATATACTACTATTAAAAGATTTGCATTCAAATGATTAGTTGAGCTAGAAACCATTACTAATACAGATGCTAATATTGGACCAATACAAGGAGTCCACCCAAAACTAAATGTAAATCCAAGTAAATATGCTGTTATTGCTTTCATTTCTTTAAACTTTACATTCAATCTTTTTTCTCTATTTAGTATTGAAGATTTAATTACTCCCATGTAAAATAATCCCATGATAATAATTATAATCCCACCTATAAACATTATTAGGTCTTTATTCTCATTAAAAAACATACTCAATACTCTCACTGATGACCCTAATATAAAAAAGGTTGTCGAAATTCCTAGAGTAAATAAGATAGTATTTTTAAATAGAGAACTTTTTATAAAATTCGTTTTTCCCTCTTTTAAGTTTTCTACACTACTATTTGACAGTATACTTAGATAAATAGGTAGTATTGGTAATATACATGGCGAAAAAAACGATAATATCCCTTCTATAAATACCACAAATAAATTTACATTTTGCAAATTAAAGTTCCTCCTTATTCTATTTCTACTATTAAAACAAAAAATTATGTACCTTTTTGTTCTTACTTTTATATTTACTCACAGATTAATTAAATCACTGTAAATTTAAAAGCAAATTTAAAAACTTATTTATCACAATTTAAATTTTTATTGCTCCACATAATCATCTTTTCCATAACAGGAAGCAATAGTAATCCTGACTCACTTAAAAAATATGTTGACTCTACAATGTTATTAACTGACTTTTTTTTGTTGATTATAATTCCTTGCTCAATTAAAAAATCTAATTGTTGAGTTAACATTTTCTTACTACATTCTGGAATAGTTCTCTGTAATTCTCCAAATCTTTTTTTATCTTTTTGCAACTCCCATATTATTATAGCCACCCATTTTTTACCTAATATACTTGATAATGCTTCTACTGGACAATCATATATCATATCATCTATATTGTACATTTTATCTCCTCTTTCTTTTAATTAATTATTAAGACATGCTTTTATTTCATTTATAAATGTATTGAGATTTACTAGTTTAAGGTTTTTAATATATATATTTTGGTTTTAAAATATTTCTAAGGTTTTATATAATTACTATATCAGTTTTATAAATACATCACAATTGGGTACTTTTTTGTAACTACATATTTGCAATCACATAAAATATTTATAACTACATAAAATCAAATTTAATTATAGTGAATAAATTCAGCTCTCATATTAATAATTCTTTATCTAAGTTCTTTATCCTGTTTTAATAATTTTTATATAATGCTGAACCCACACCTTCATATTTACCCAAATTTATACAAATTAAAAAATCTGGCAGATATTTATCTGCCAGATTATTAAATGATAAACTTATTTTTACACTTATAAATCTAATGATATTGAAATAACTTCAATTTGTTTTAATAAACTTAGTTATGTTATTAAAATTAACTATGTCATTAAAGTTAGTTACATTATTAGAATTAGCTATATTATTAAAGTTAGTCATATTATTAAAGCCTGTAAATTTAATTTCAAAAATTTACAGGCTAATATCGTATTATTTAATATTAAGTTTTTCATCTTCAACTAGTTTATTTGCAACCCACTCTGTAACTTGACCTGTTATTTTGATACAATGTTCTTTTCTTTCAGCAGACATAAAATTATCACCATTCCATTGTTTTGTCATAACTCTACAACAGGTTGCACCATATTCTTTTTTGATATAGTCATGTAGACCCTTAGCTAGTTCAAACATTTTTGGATTCATAGCTTCACCATGAACTCTTCCATACACAATACCTAAAGCCATCTCTCCTCCAGATATTGCTTCACAAAGACATTGTGCTTTTCCAAGTCCTATTGGAAATCCTGATGCCATCTTAGTTATCTCTGGGCTAAATGGTTGACCTAAAGCATCATTTATTGTTTGAAGAACAGCTTCAGAGCAAAAAAATTCACCTTTTCTAAAGTATTCTTCAGATATTGTTCTAACCTCTTTCAAATATTCTTCTTTTGTTTTCATTATTTTACCTCCAAAAAAGTTAAGCCAAATTAAGTTTCTAGATTTCATGTAACTCTCACTTATTAAAATTTTCATTTAAACATGTACATTTAAAAATTATTACTTTGCCTTAGATGCAACTTCAGATTTGCCAAGATATATAAGAAATAAAATCAACACATATAAAACCATAATAGTAGCTATTATTTCTTCTAATTTAGAAGCATATGCAATCCAACTTACAGGACTTCCAGATTTGACTAGATAACCATTCATTAATTTTATACTAGTTGCGCTTATTGCCATAGGAAATGTAAATGCAGCAAAGCTTGGATAAAAAGGTAATCTTAATAATTTTGGTAAGTATCCCAAAACTACAATGTAAAATACAATTGACAATACAAATAATAAGTATAATATAACACTATTTTTATTTGAAAAAGAATTGATGTAACCAGATAATAATAATGAACCTGGTGCGGCTAATATAGCTAAAGTTGGTAAAGATGGTTCAGGCATTTCCTTGATTATCCATACTCTCTTTAAAACTATTGGTATAAGAATTATATAAGGTATAAACCCTATCCAAAAAGCAATTTTGCCAATTAAAAGTTGATTAAATACTGGTGCTGTAACACTAGCTGTAACTACTCCAACATAAACTATATACCAAGATGGAAATACTGTCTTTATTGAAAAATCAACTAAAAACTTCTTACTAAACAATGCTACTAATACTATATGCCCCAAAATTCCTATCCCCCAAATTATAGTACTTAATTCTGGAGATAGAGATTTTACATATGTAGCAAATATCATTGTAGCCATTGTTATAGTTGGAAATGTACTTAAAACTAATGGATTCTCTAGTTGTTCTTTCACACTTTTTCTAAGCAATATTATTTTAACTATATAAATTGCATATAAAATAAATCCTATAAATCCAATTACATTACGTAATGATTCACTATAGGATTGTAATAGGTTACCTAGAGCAAATATTGATAAAATCAAGCTTGCAATAGGTATAGGATATTTTTTTAATAAATTCAAAATATACCTCCTTTTTCACTAATTTATCTATATTTTCATTATATCAAAATTTTGGTCAAATTGACATATTATAGTGATTATTATCTTATCGGAAATATCTATTTATACTTGTTTTATCATTACAATTTTCTATATTTTTTAACACATTAAAATAGTATTTATTTTAAATTTACTTTTTTATATATTTTTTAACATATTAAAACAGTCACCATTTTATCTACTTTTAATCAAATATACTAATCTGATTATTATTGTCTTTATCTATTTTAATAGTCTTCATATCTCTAACAGTTATTTTTGCATCTTCTCTTATAGAACCCACAAGTACTCTATTTTCTTCATTATAAAGTCTACAATTTTTTTCTACTTGCGTATAATTAAAATTAGCATAACAATATAAACAATAATGTCTACAAGTATTGTACTGTCCTATATCAACACTCTTAACACATCCACAAATATCCCTTTGTGTATCATCCTTTTTGACCTTCACTTCACTACCTATAATCTTCGATATTAATTTATCATCAATACACTTACTTTTCCCAATGCCAAACTTACTTAAATTATATTCATCACAGCACATTTCAAGTGTCATATTATACTTATTAGATATTCTAAAAAGTTCCTTCGACAATATTTCTATTTCTTTAATTTGTATAGGTTTTATATGTAATGACTTTGTATTAAATTTTGTTTTCTTGTATAAATCTATAAAACTTATTATACATTTTTCTGTAAATCCATTAAGTTGACTACATAATCTTTCAAATGCTTTTATATGATAATCTAAGTTATACTTTTCATTAAAAAAAATTGGGTCATATCTCAAAATTACTCTTTCTTTGCCTATGATTCTAGACAATTCTTTAAATGACTCTATTATCTCCCTTTTATCCAAAATTCGTGTTTCTACATCTTTACCATATGGAGTTATAGTATAGTGAAAATAATACTTGAAGTCTTTTAATTTGCTCAAATCATATATCATTGGAGTTGCATCTTTTGTCCAAAATACAAAGCAATCGACAGTATGTGGATTTAACTCTATTTTACTGACTTGTTTTGGATTCATTGGATTAACAACATACACAAAACCCTCTTTAAGTCTATTAAAAAACCACTTACTATAAAAAGCAGGTATATCAGTTCTTCTACTCACACTTACTATCATAATTTAGCCTCCATCCAAAGGTATAGTTGTTGTCACTCTTAGAATTGTCCAGACCACATTCTACACACATTATTTACTAATTTTTCTTAACACAGTAACATCCTTTTTACAGCCTGTTATCCCTAGACAATATATGATGTATTTTCTTTACAAAGTTTTTCCATTTTATCATACACAACACCACTATCTCTCTCATCTGTCATGGTCACAATTATATCACTTGCCTTGAGGATTGTTTTCCCTTTTGGAATAATTTCTTCTCCTCCTCTTTGAATGGCTACCAAAAGACAATTTTCTGGCCATTGAATATCCTGTATTGACTTGTTGGCAACAGGAGAACCAAACATAACAGAAAATTGGTCTAGTATTTTCTCTCCCCTCTCTCTATGAACAGGTTCTCCATTTTTCTCAAGTAATCTCTCCAGAAGACTTTCATAAATCGGCTTAGATTTCAGAAGTGTAGCCACAATATATGCCACAATTGAAATAACGGATAGGGAAAGCATCTGGCTAACAGAACCTGTCATTTCAAAAATCAATATAATTCCAGTCAAAGGCGCACGTACGATGGCAGTAAAATACCCTGCCATAGCCAAAAGTACAAAATTATTGACATAGTCCAAGTTCATTCCAAAAAACTGTACACCTATCATTCCAAACATTCCCCCAATGAAAGCGCCTAAAACAAGTAGTGGGAAAAAGATTCCTCCTGGAGCACCAGACCCAAAACTGACAGCCGAAAATACAAAACGAATGACAAAAATCAAAACTACCATTCCCAACCAATATTCATGGCTTGTCAGTGATTCCACCAGGTTATGCCCGCTTCCCAGTACTTCAGGCATCAAAAGCCCCAAAATACCAGCCATCAAAAATGGAATCAATATTTTTCCAAATGTACCTATTTTTGGAATCTTTTTATATAGAGATTGAACAAATAGGGTAAACCAATTATAAAATGCCCCCATAACTCCAAGCACAACACCTAGAATCAGTATCAACCAATAATAGCTCTGTGGTAAGACATTTCCAATGTCAAACTGGAACACTGATTCCATTCCTAGAAAATTAGCTGATATATAGTCCGCTGTTAGAGATGCTGTCATCACAGAAATCAAAACAGATACCGAAAAGTTTTTATGTACTTCTTCCAGTGAAAACATGACGCCTGCCAGTGGTGCATGAAAAGCTGCTGATAATCCTGCACTTGCCCCACAAGTGAGTAGAAATTTTTCTTCTGTTTTTCCTCTATCAAGAGCTCTAGAAATACCCTTTCCTGCCATAGCACCAAGCTGAATAGAAGGTCCTTCTCTTCCCAAGGCAAGCCCCCCCATAAGCGATAAGAATCCTCCAACAAATTTGGCTGGCAATACACGCCACCATACTTGCTTGATTTTCCCCGTCATCTCTCCTTCTAGCTGAGGAATACCACTTCCTGAAATCATTGGCTCCCAATTTACTAGCCTTGATACAATCCACGCAAGCAGTGCAAGCACTGCAAACCAGACTGCTGTTTTCACAGTTGAATCTTTTACAAAATTTAATATTTGATTGAGCCAGATACCAGCCTGCCCCAAAAGTATCCTGTATAAAAGTACAATCAAACCAGCTATAGCACCTACAAGAAGCCCTTCTCCAATCAAAATAACCTGAAATCTCTCGGCCCGCTTAATTACATGAGATGTATCTTTTTTCATAATCGTTCTCCTCCACTCCATAATTCGGTGCAATATGAACAAATATATTTTTTAGTTCATTTCACACAAAACCATCTATTACTTTTCTTCTATATTTGATACACATAAATAACTGATAATGTAACGTAAATACTGAATTATTATTGTTATCCAACTTAATTTTATCGTATTTACCACTGAATCAATAATACAATACATTTTTGGAAAAATAAAGAAGGACATATTATTTTATTTTTACTTTACTATTGACTTTAATAAAAAACCATGATAATATTAGTCCTAAATCAGACTAATATTAGGAGAAAAAATACCATGAAAGATGATATAAAAAAACATATTAAAGAATATTATGCCTATTGGCTTGGTCTAAATAATCTGTACGATGAATGGGCCAAATCATATAACATGAGTGTCCATTCACTATTTGCACTATATGCAATATGGGAAAATCAAGAAAATTGCACCCAAAAAATTATATGTGACGAATGGCTTATGCCAAAGCAAACAATAAACTCTGTACTAAAAAATTTTAAAGATAAAGGTTATATTGAACTATTGGTTAATGAGAATGATAGACGTAATAAAATCATTCACCTAACTCCAATAGGAAAAATTTATGCACAAGATGTTCTTCAAGATTTACTTAAGCTCGAGGAATCTGTTATGCAAAAAATGGGACAAACAAATAGAGAATCAATGACAAAAAACAATGCTCTATTTTTAGAACTATTCAAAAAAGAAATGGAGACTAAAAAATAGCTATGGTAAAGAAACAATTCTTAAAAAATGTACTACCCTCTATGTTAGCTTTTGCTTTTTCAGGTGTTTATGCCATTGTAGATGGATGGTTTGTGGGTAGAAATATCGGCGATGCAGGACTTGCTGCAATCAATATTGCCTATCCACTTACTGCATTAATTCAGGCAATTGGAACAGGAATTGGTATGGGTGGAGCAATTCAAATTGCTATATGTCTTGGTAGAGGTGATGAAGATGAAAATAAATACCTTGGAAATACTATTTTTATATTGCTTGTAGCTTGTATACTTTCCACAATGATATTAGGTTTGACTTCTCAATCAATTTTGAGAATATTTGGAGCTGAGGGAGAAATCTTAAATCATGCAATATCTTACATAAAAATTATTATTTATGGAGCAACATTCCAAATTATTGGTACAGGTCTTATACCAATTATTAGAAATTATAATGGTTCATTAGTGGCAATGTCTTCTATGATTGCAGGCTTCTTAACAAATGTAGTTTTAGATTGGCTGTTTGTTTCAGTATATTCTTATGGATTAGTAGGAGCTGCAATAGCCACAGTCATTGGTCAGATGGTTACTCTACTTCCTTGTATTTTATTTTTGACTATTAAAAGGAAGTTATTTGGATTTGCTATATTTAAACCTATGCCATACTTTTTAAAAAAGATAATTGAAGTTGCTGTTTCTCCATTTGGATTAACACTTTCTCCAAATATAGTAATTATAATTCTGAATAAAGGTGCTCTTTCATATGGTGGTGCACAAGCTGCTGCTTGTTACGCAGTTGTAAGTTATATAATTTGTATTATTCAATTACTTTTACAAGGTATTGGTGATGGATGTCAGCCATTGATTGGAAATTATTATGGTGCAAATAATTTAAAATCTGTAAATGAAGTTAGAAAAATGGCCTATATCACAGCATTTACAACTTCAATTGTTTGTATGATTGCAATTTATCTTCTTAAAGATAAAATACCAAACTTCTTTGGAGTATCAGATATAGTAGCACAAAGTATTTCCAGTGTACTTCCAATTTTTATTTCAGGATTTTTATTTATAGCATTTTTACGTATTACAACATCATTCTTTTATGCAGTCAGAAAAAATCTGCTAGCCTATATTTTAATTTATGGAGAGCCTTTATTACTTACTGCTCTAGTTGCTTTGGTTTTACCAAACATACTGGGATTAAATGGTGTATGGATTTCTGTGCCTTTGACACAAGCTTGTCTTGCAGTAGTTGGTTTCATTCTGTTAAAAAAATATGCTAGATTCGACACATTATAGGCAAATATTTTATTGAAAATTATTTAAAATATCCTTATAGTTTTTAGATTTTATTATTAAGCTTTTATTTGCTCTTCTAGCTTATACTCTTATTAACAATTACCTAAGTTATTGTGTTTATTCATATTAAATTTTACAAAGGGTGCAATTATAAAGCACCCTATAAATTTATTTTTTTAAGAAAGCTAAAAAATAATAAAGATGTCTAGCTTATATCTATATTATAATTCTTGATTTGCATATTTCAATGACCATGGACAATTCACCATACATTTTAAAACACAAAAACATTTAGAAATATCAATTATAGACTCTCTTCCCCCTTGATAAGTCCAAGCATTTCCATGTATAGCTTTTGCAGGGCATTTTTCTACACAAACATTGCAATCACCACATTTCGAAGCAGTCAAAGGATGCTTTTCAACAGAAATTGGTGCATCTGTAAGCACTGTACACATGCTAAGAGCACATCCAAATTCCTCAGTAATAAATAAATTATTTTTTCCCATAAATCCAATACCACTAATATTCGCTATTGTCTTATGTGGTAAAGGGCTAATACCTGATTGCATCTTAGGGTCAATATATCCCCTTTCAGTATATCTATGTTCTATATTATTTTTTTCTGATTGAGCATAAGCATTATAGCCTTTTTTTTGAAGATATTCAGAAATCCAATCAGCTAGTTTTTCCATCTTTTCCTCTTTTTCTAAAAACTCATCACTGTCTGTAGGTAAACTATTATATATATCTTTAATAAACTTCTTTGATAATCCTATACAAAATAAAATTGCCTTAGAAAAGCCTCGTGTTTGATTTATTGGAAATTCAGATATATCAACAAAGCGAATAATGTCTACACCTTCATTGTACAAAATAGATTTCAACTCATCATTCATTTTTGACTCCTTTCACAGCTAATCAAGTAAGAAATAGCTTTATATACTAATAGATTCTAGTACGTTATTATGTTAACCAATACTTTGTACACTCTTTATTTCTACTCATAAAACCATATTCAATTAAATATCTTCTAATCGTTGCAAAATCATAATATATAGACTCTAAAATTTGATTAACTTCTTTTTCTGAATATTGCTTTCCTTGCTCAAATTGTTCTAAAATTTTAGACAAAATAACAACTTTTTTCTTTTCTTTTGATGAAAAAACTTTTAATTTTAGAGGATTCATACTTTCAAATGATGTTTCTAAAATGTGTTTTCTTTCTTCTTCAGTTACTACATATCTCTCATCTACCATTTTGGCATGTTCGTGAATTGGTATTATAGTGCTATCTCTATTAGATTTATCTTCAAATACAGATTCATATAAAGCCAAGTATAACTTAGCTTGTTTTGCTTTTTCTCTAAACATAAACTTCTGATGACGTATTGTAGAGGTAGATACTCCAAGCTCTTTTGCAATTTCTTTATCTGATAAATCACTAATAAATAATTTAAATAATTGTTTTTGATTATCAGTTAATGTATTGTACTTTGAATCATTATTGACTAATTGTTCCAAATAGTCACCATGTTTTAATTCTGTATGTAATTCAATAGCCCTTGATGCTTCAAAAAATCTTTCACCAACTCTGTATATCTCTCCTACTTCATACGTTTTTCCACAAATAATGCAACTATAACAATTTAAGTCTGCATTGAATACATAACCTTGTTTAATATCTTTAATAGAAAGATTTTCAATCTTCATATTACTCACCTCCAGTATGTAGTTTATCATTTCAATAAACATATCATACTAAAGTTTATTATTATTGTCAACATTTCTATTTTAAGTTTATATCACTTGTTTATTATACAACTTTTAAATTACAATCTATCTCAAAACAATATATTTAAATCTCTATTTGAACAATTATTATTTATAATTAGGTATTCTTATATATAAAGACAAGAGTATAAAACTACTTACATACAATAGTGCAAAGCTAATTACAAAAAAATAAAAGGAACTACTCAAGTTAAAATCAAGTAAGTCCCTTTTTATCTAACATATTTTATATTAAATTTATATTGTACAACATAAGTTTATAGACAGTAATCTTTTATTTTATACTTTTTATTTAAACTCAATTACAGTATCTTTTCCACCCTCTACATTATTATCTACATTATATGTATTCATATTGTACTCTGAATGATTAGTTATTGTAACTGGAGTAATAAGTGAGATACCATTTGATTCAATTAATGAACGGTCAATTTTTAACATTGGTGCTCCCTCTTTTACTTGGTCTCCTACACTTACTAATGCTTCAAATCCTTCACCTTTTAAGTTTACAGTATCTAAACCAACATGAATAAGAAGTTCCATTCCATTTTCTAGTTCTATAACAAATGCATGTTTAGTTTCTGCTACAACTGCTACCTTGCCATTAGCTGGAGCATAAACAATATCACCTGTAGAATCTATAGCTACACCTTCGCCCATAAGTTTTTGAGAAAATACAGCATCTGGTATTTTAGATAACTCTATTACCTTTCCTGATATTGGTGATTTTATTGATTTTTTCTTAAACATTTTAAACATAAAATATACTCTCCTTTTTACTTTTAACCATTATTAGCTGCCTTTAGTTTTTCACCTAGACTTCCTCCTGGATGATATTTATAAAAATCAGCTGAGTCAAAATTACTGTTTTTAGATAATGCACATGCAATAGAATCTCCTAAAACCAAAGTAATTGTAGATGATGTTGTTGGTGCTAAATTTAAGTGGTCAGCTTCATCCTTTGCAGGATATATTAAAGCATAATCGCACTCTTTTGCCAATACTGAATTTCTATTTGAAGTAAAAGCAATTGTTTTAGAACCTATTGCTTTTACGTATTTTATACAATTTACAACTTCCATAGAATTTCCACTATTTGAGATTAAAATTGTAATATCTTGACTTTCAATCATTCCTAAATCTCCATGTACTGCCTCTGTTGCATGTACAAAAAAACTTGGTGTTCCAGTACTTGCAAATGTAGCTGCCAATTTTTTACCTATATGTGCAGATTTACCTACACCCATAAAAATAACTTTCCCTTTACAGTTTGCAATTTCATTAACTATATTTTCATATTCAATACCTGCTTCATCTATTAAACACTTTATAGCATTCATTTCAGTAGTCATAACATCAACCATTGTTTTTAAATAGTTCATAATCATCTCCCCTTCTATATTAAATATTTTCTGTAATATAATCTATAGTTTTTTTAATTCTATTTAAACCATCTTCAAGCTTTTCTCTTGAACATGCCACATTTAACCTTAAATAAAACTCACTTTCCTCTCCATATACCTTGCCTGCCATAATAGCAACTTCACCAATATCTATCAATAGCTTTTGGAATTTTTCACTGCTTATTTTAAGCTCAGAGAAATCAATCCAAGCAAAGTAACAACCTTCTGGCATAACCAATTTTAATGGCTTTAAATTATCTTCTATATAGTTAATTGTATATTGGAGATTCTCTTTAAGGTATTTCAGTAACTCATCTAGCCAATATTCACAATCATTATAACAAGTCATTGTCCCCAAAATAGCTAATATAGCTGGTGAATTTACAAAATCACGATACCTAGTTATATTTTCAAACTTAGTTCTTATCTCTTCGTTTGGTATAATTACATATGACCCAGTCAATGCTGGTATATTAAAAGACTTCGATGCTGATGTACAAATAAATATAGACTCTAAATAATTGTCTGCCACATTTAAAATAGGTGTCATTTTATTATCATATACAATATCCATATGTATATCATCTGATATTATTTTTACATTATTCTCCTTACAAATCCTTACCATCTTAATAAGCTCTAATTCACTCCACACTCTACCTGTTGGATTATGAGGATTACATAAAATAAATATCTTAGAATCTTTACACTTTTTCTCAAAATCTTCAAAATCAATAGAGTAAAACCCATCCTTATTTATAAGAGGAGATTTTATAATGTTGCGATTATTATTTCCTATTACTTCATAAAAAGCATTGTATGCAGGAGTGTTTATTAATACTCCATCACCTTCATCACTAAAAATTTCAATGAGTTTACTAATTGAATACATTACACTTGGACTGTAATATATCCAATTACTATCAATACTGCAATTAAATCTCTTAGAGTACCAATTTCTGATAGAATCTTTAAAATCATCGTGCTTCCATCTGCTATATCCTAATACTCTATGATTTAATCTTTCTTTCAATACTTCTGTTATCTCATTTGGAAATTCCAAATCCATATCTGATATTGTAAAAGGAAGTAATCCTTTTTTTCCAAATCTATCTTCTACATAATCCCATTGGGTACAATATGTACCCAATCGGTTTACTTTTTTATCAAAGTTAATCATTACATGCCTCCAAATGACCTTCCATTGCCTTATCCATTTGCTTTCTTAAAGAATACACTTGAGTACCTATAATTACTTGAATTGTATGTTCATCTAATTTAACAACTGCTATACCACCAGCTTCTTTAATTGCATCTTCATTTATTAGTGATACATCTTGCAATTTTAAACGTAATCTAGTCACACAATTGTCTAATGATAATATGTTAGATTGCCCTCCTAGTGCTGCTATCATTTGCTGACCTTTGTATGTAGATAGATTTTTAAAATCTGAACCATTTCCTTCAGAAACTTTTATTTCTTTATCTTCACGTCCTGGAGTTTTTATATTAAATTTAAGAATTGCCCATTTAAATACAAAGTAATATATTGCAAAGTATAAAGCTGCTACTAGTACTGCTATTGGCCATCCTGTAGCTGTTCCTCTCAATACTCCAAAACTTATAAATGCTATTAAATCTCCTGTGAATCCCATTAATACACCTAAGTATGGAAGTACCATATTTGCTAAACCATTCATAAATGTATGGAAAGCAAATAATGCTGGTGAGATAAATAAGAATAAAAACTCTATTGGTTCACTTATACCACCTATAATAACTGTCAACACTCCTGATATTAAAAGACCTTTAAGTGCTTTTCTATTTTCTGGTTTTGCTGTACGATATATAGCTAATGCAGCTCCAGCTAAACCATATTGAATCATTAATTTACCTTGTTCCATTTTACCAGCTAAATCAAGAGGTATAATCTGATTATTCTCCACATATGCCATAAACATGTTCAATGTTCCAAAGTATGTTTCTCCATCAATAACAGCAGTTCCACCTATTGGTGTAAAACGGAATACAGATGTCACAAGGTGGTTTAATCCAAATGGTATTGTAACCCTTTCAGCTACTGCATATGAGAAATATCCTAATGGCCCTGCTGAAGAAATCCATCTTCCTAAACTTTGGAACGCATTGAAAAATGGTGGCCAAACAATAGGTATTAATAAACCAACGATACTCATAACTATTAAACTAACAATTGGAACTAATCTTGGTCCACTGTAAAATCCTAGTGATTCTGGTATTTTCAAATTACTAACTTTATCATACATTGCATAAACAATTAAACCTGCTATAATACCACCTAAAACACTTGTGTTATATGTTTGTATACCCATAATCATAGCTTGACCATTAGTTGACATTTGATCTGCTGCCACCAATAAATCAGCTCTTGTTAAATAAAAATTTGTACCTATATGCATTGCTATAAATCCTACTAAACCTGAAAATGCACCAAACTCTTTTTCTTTTTTTAATAATCCTAGTGGAATTGCCATTGCAAATAATGCTCCCAAGTTATTAAATGCAAATAATCCTATTGTCAACATGAAATTTAAAATCATATTAACATATTCATTTCCTAGAAATGGAACCATTGCAATCATCTTAGGATCTGTAAAACCAGCCCCAAGACCTAGCATCATACCAGAAACACTAAGTAGTGCTATTGGGAACATAAACGTTTTTCCTAACATTTGGAAGAAATTCCATAGACCTAACTTATTTTTTTTCATATTTTCACCCTCCTATTTTTATATAAAAAACATAATCTAATTTATAGAAAAACCTAAATCAAAAAACTTAATCCAATAACTAAGTTCAATGATTTAGGTTTTGCCTGCTCAACCAGTTACAACCCTAAAAGTCACTGTCTGTATTTAATAAAAAAGCCTAAATCAAAAAACTTAATCTAATAACTAAGTTCAATGATTTAGGTTTTGCCTGCTTAACCAGTTACAATCCTAAAAGCCATTGTGTTTATTTAATAAAAAAACCTAAATCAAAAAACTTAATCTAATAATTAAGTTCAATGATTTAGGTTTTGCCTGCTTAACCAGTTACAATCCTAAAAGTCACTGTCTGTATTCAATAAAAAAGCCTAAATCAAAAAACTTAACTAAAATTAAGCTCAATGACTTAGGTTTTGCCTGCTTTATCAGTTACAATCCTAACAACCACTGTTTGTTATTTTATTTATATGAATCATTAGATATAATTCTTCTTCTTTACTAATTTTATATTCAAATCTGTCTAATACCAACGCTGCAATTTCTTCAGTACATACTTTAGGTTTATTATAGTTTTTATTTACTAGTTTATACATATCTTCAACATCACTATCTTTGTAAGTTTCTTTTCTTAAAATTCTTTGAACGAAAAACTTTAAGTGAGTTATAAGCCTAGAGTAGTTCAGTGAATTTACATCTAATTTAAATCCATGTACTTCTTCTATTATCTGAACAACTTGTTTTGAAAACTCTAGTATATTAATACCTTCATCTTTTTGAGAATTTTCTAATCCATTGATTATATGAATAGCAATATACCCTGCTTCATCTTCAGGCAATTTTATACCTATCTTTTTTTCAATCTCATCAATTGCCCATAATCCAAATTCAAATTCTTCTCTATAAAGTTGTTTTGTTTCATTAAGTATTAAGTTTGGTAATTTTATACCCTGTTTTTCTCTTTGGACAGCGAATTCTATGTGACTAGTTAAAGCCAATATTATTGAATCATTTACTTGAGTATTTAAAACTTCATTAGCTTTTTCTATAATTTCTTCTGAAATTTTAAAATATTCAATTGAGGTTTTATTAAGTATTTGATTGTATTTGTCTTTTTGATTATCTTGAACAAAATATTTCTTAGAAATCAAACTTTCATCTATCAAATCTCCTACTTTTTTCTTGAATCCAACTCCAGCACCAGTTACAATTATTTCTGTGCCATCTTCTAGGGAGCTTACTACTACATTGTTATTAAATATTTTTTTTATATTCACTATAAATCCCCTCTGAAAAAAATGTTTCATCACACTTACATAGTATATTATATTTAATTTAATGTCAATATTTAAAATTTCATTTTCGAATATATTTTGCATTTTCCCCTATAATAC
>NZ_JAGWCS010000039.1:0-31769 GCF_020657705.1 Clostridioides sp. ZZV15-6598
TAGTATTTCTTTATTATATACTAAAATATTATATAATAGACTATGGTTATACAAAAAAGGTGACTATATCATTGTAAGTTTATACATACTATTTTTTATAGAACTTTTTAAATGCTAAAATATCTAATAGACATAAAAAAGCAGTCAATCTTTCACAAATAACTGCTTAACTTACTAATTTTATTTTTTACACTTCTTATTAGAGTAATAGATATTGAAAATCACACTAGCAAGTATAACTATTATAAATATTACAGCAAACGGAAGCATTTTTTTTTCATCCATTTGTCCGCTTTCTATTCTATACCCCAAAAATGACATGATGAATAACATTATAGATACAATAAAAGTAACAATGCTGGAACTTCTACATAATTTTTTTACATCATATCTAGCTTTTTCTTTATCACTCATAGTATTATAACCTGCTAATAGCATACTTGCTTTTCCATTAAATAATAATATACTTAAAATGAAAGAGGCAATTGCAATTATAACTGTGAATCCTACTGCAAACATTATAAGCACCTCCATATACTCTGATTTATCAATTTACTTATTTATTAATATTTTACCATAAACATACATTAAAATCATTTGTTTCATATCTTAATCTTATTAGATATATTATCATACTATAATTTATTTATAGTGTGGTATTAATACATAGTGCTTAGCTTGAAATTGTATTAAAAATTGTGTAACAATAATTGAACAATAATCAAGTGTAAAAAATATTATAGAATATAATTTACTATCTTTTTTAGAATTATCACATTTTAAATTTAAAAAATTTTAAAAACTTCTTATATAAATATTTGATTATAAGTATTATTCTGATAAGAAGTTTAAAAAATTTTCTAATATCTTTGCTGTTATTCCCCAAATTACATAATCTTTATATTTATAAAATAGAACAGGATAACTTCCACTTTCAAATTTATAATCTTTTTGATTTGGAATTGAACCATATGGAAGATTTTCATCAGGAAAAACTTTGACTGTATTATTATAGGTATTTGGAGGATTTTCTAAAAGATATTTTATAGGTACCAAAAAAGTATGGTCAACTTCATCCTTATTTATATTTAAATTATTGATGTTTTTTATATATCCCAAATAGGGGTGTATTATAAATTTTACAGGCGTTATAAGTAAGTCAAGACTTGCTATAACTTCTATATTGTCATTAAAAGTTCCAAGTTCCTCACATGTTTCTCTAATAACAGCTTCATAAGGAGTTTCATTAGACTCTATTTTCCCACCTGGAAAAGAAATTTCATTGGGTTGATGCTTTAAATTTTTTGAGCGAACTTCAAATAATATATGATGTATGTTATTTATTTCTACTATTGGAATTAATACAGATGCTCTTTTCATATTTTCATAACCGTTTATATATGGTTTGTAATCCTTAAATTTATTTTTAATACTGTTTATCATTTTTTCCTCCTAAAATAATATTATTAAAAAATATAGAATTAAATTCTAAAAATAACAATATATGCATAATTATGTTTATTTAATTCAAGATATAGTAATATCTATATTATTATATAATAAATCAATAAATATATATTAACAAGTATTAACAAATACTAAAATATTTAAGTTTAGTATTTGTTAATACTTGTTAATATAAAATAATTTTGTAACATTTAATTGAGAAAATATATTTTTACTTTAACTTATATTCACTTTTAATTTTTCTAATTTCATTAAGATGAATTTTACTTTAGAATTACCATCAAAAAATAAAAAAGTGAGTACTCATACAAAAGTAAAGTGGTAAGATAATCTTACCACTTTACTTTTGTATGAATAATTTATATAAACCATTTATAAATTATTCATAGAGTGAATTTTATTTTTCTAATTCTAAATACTTCTTAACAACTGACTCTGCTAAACATTTTGATGAATCAATAATATTAATTGATGGTTGTATTTTTTCTAAGACAACATTCAAATCAGTACAAGCAATCACTATATTTTCAATAGATTCAAATTTTACACTTTCTAGAAGTTCATTCCAAATATTTATATTTTGTGGATCATTCTTATCTATTTTTATGTTTTGAATAAGAGTATTTATCTTTTTTTGCCATTCTTCTTTAAATATAAATTCATGACCAGCATCTGTTATACCTTTTTGATAAATTTTAGATCCAAATGTTGAACTTGTTGAAAATAGAGTTACTTTTTGTGGAGTATCAGGTAAATCTTTAACAGTTTCCTCTACAATATTTAATAATGGAATATTAATTGATTCTTTCAATTCTTTAAAATATATATGAGCTGAATTGCATGGCATCGCAATAAAGTTTGTACCAACTGATTCAAGTTTTTTTAGACCCTTAATGATAGTTTTTTTCATAAGTTCATGATTTATTGGATGGTCAATATAAAATGGAGTAGGTAAGGAATATATCATAATTTCAGGAAATTCTTCATCGTACTTCGCGCCATACTGAGACTGACATTCATCAATAATTAAATCAACAAATGGTGCTGTTGACCTTGGACCCATACCAGCCAAAATTCCAATTAAGTTTTTGTTCATTCAAATAATCTCCTTAGGTTTTGTATAGTTTATTTTTTATATCTTAAAGTAGAAAAACAGCTTATATGAACTTGTCTTGAAGACAACTCCTTTTAAGCAATGTACATTTGTCCACAATTCTTAATTTACGCATTACCTAAAAAAGGTGAAGAAATCATATGTACTTTTTGTATTACTTAACAATTGTAGCATAATTATGAAAAAAATTGAGTATTTTTGATTTGTTTTGAAAATTATCCTATAATTATGAAAAATTATAAATATGATATTAACATATATTTAGCACTCAATTTCTATTGTAGAAGAAAATGCGACAACTGCTTGGCCAACTATCTTCACTTCAATGGGTTTTCCTTCTAATACAATTACTTTTACAACCATTCTTCCTTTACGTCCTATTGATTCACCTTGTACTGCTTCAAATACCAACTCTGAGTTATGTATAGGTACCAATTTATAGTGCACAAGATATGCTCCTAAAGGTCCATTAGCATTTCCTGTAACAGGATCCTCTGAAATACCAATTGCAGGAGCAAACATCCTCCCGTTTACTTGTAATGTTTCTATATTTTGTTTTTCATTATGTAGTGTAAAAACATAATAGCCGTTACAGCCTATTTCCTGACTTATACTTGATAGTTCAGATAAGTTTGGAGATATATTATGTAATGTTGAGAGTTTTGTAACACCAATCATAACTTTTGAATGGCCTGTAGATGCTATAGCAATAGGGCAATCTGTACGTATTTCTTCTTTTGAAATACCTAATGCATGAAATAATCTCTCTTGATACTCTTGATTCAATGGTTCTTCTACTTCAATTTTTCCTTGTGTCATAACTATATCATAATCATTGTCTTTTTGAATAATATCTACTGGTAATATTCCTGCGCCTGTTTTCTGTAAAATTCTAGTACTGTCTAGCTGATTTTCTAATGCTCGTGAGTAATGAGCAGCAATAGTAGCATGACCACATATTGGGACCTCATTAGATGGTGTAAAAAATCTGATATGTACATCATAATCCTCATTAAAGCTGTTGAATATGAAAGCTGTTTCTGAATTATTTAGTTCTCGTGCTATTTTTTGCATTTGTAATTCAGATAGGCCATCAGCGTTTGTAATTACTCCAGCTGGATTACCTGTAAATTTTTCTTTTGTAAACGAATCAACTTGATAAAGACGAAATATCTTATTCATTAAATACATTCCTTTCTAAAAGTTATAGTAATTTTTCATGTAGGAGATATTGAATAGTTGTTAACTTAAATTATGGCATTGTGATATGTTCTATAGTATAATCAAAATTATATTGCAAAGTAATATTTTAGACAAGAACGCACTTTTTTATTAGTTACTTACCATTTTGAAAGAGAGGATTAATATGAATATCAATAACAATATTGAAGAATTTCCAGACATTATAAATAGGCAGAAGGATTTTAACTGTTCAATAGGTTTTACTATGACTGTAATAGGAAGTAAATGGAGAGCAATTATTTTATGGCATGTTATAAAGCAGGAACCAATACGTTATGGCCAGTTAAAACAAGAAATTACTCATATAAGCCATAAAATATTATCGCAGGAATTGAAACATCTTGAAAGAGATGGATTGATTAAGAGAATTTCTTATCCAACTATTCCACCTAAAGTTGAATATTCTGCTACTAAGCGTGGAAAGTCATTAGAGCTTATATTATTAGAGTTATGTAATTGGGGTAAACAGTATATAAAATAAACTTAGTTGTATGTTTAATTAAAAATAAAAAAAGAAATATACTTTAATCAATTTTATATCGATGATACATTTAAAATGTAGATAAAACTAAAAAGGGTTTTCTAGAAAATAAAATCCATTTAATTATACTTACTTACCAATACCATCACTTGATGTAAACAAGATTCCACAACATTTTCACCATACTCTAGTATAAAATCGTTTAACTGCGTATCTATAAAATTACAGTAATCGTATGAACTGCATATATAGGCAGTTAGTATATGCGTACATCTATCCATTTTATTTATAAACATATATTATTTATCCCCCTAAAAAACTTTCATAAAAAACAAAAAGAAAATATCTTTTTGGCAACTGGCTGACATAACTTATTTTATAAGTGTTAGTCCCTATAGCTTTGCGTCACTAAATTTCTCTAGTTTTGCCTGTTTAGTTTTATTCTACGATTATAATATTACAGGAAAACGTTTTATTTTTCAATATATAAACTAAAAAAATTAAATATAAAAGTTATTTTGCCCTTTAAAAATAAAACATACAAGTAAATTATGCAATAAAGCTTGTTGTCTAAAAGGAACTGTAGATTTATATTATTAATTTATTTGAATTATATTGATGAAGTAGCACAAAATTAATCAATAAGAAGTGGTCAATATATTAAAAAGAGTATATATAATCAATATATGTGTATAAAAATATATTATATTAAAAATAATAATATCAAGAGAATAAAGTTATAGTAAATAAAAGGGGGTTATTAAAATTTTAAAAAAAATTAGTGGGGATAAAGACAATAAATCATAAAATATTATATAGTTTTGTAAATTTTAATACAGATAAAATATATAATATAAATAAAAAATTTGTTAAAATATGATAAGTGTAGTATAATCAAGTAGAAAAGATATAATATATTTCGGGGAGCTAATATGCTGAGAGGAGATTTTATCTCGACCCTTTGAACCTGTTTGGATAATGCCAGTGTAGGGAGACCAGTAAAGATAAAAATAAGTCTTATCCTATTTTGGATAAGGCTTTTATTTTATTTAAATATACTATGTTTTTATCTATAAAATATTTTAACAAAAAACAAAATATACCTAGTAGGTATTAATTATTTTAAAAGGAGTGATTTAAATGGTAATTGCAGACATAGCAGTAATGCCACTAAGACCTTATAAAGGTGAAGAAGAAATGTATAAAGTAGTAGATGCTTGTATAGCAGAAATTGAAAATAGTGGTCTTAAATGTGAAATAGGAGCAATGAGTACTACTGTTGAAGGTGATTTTGATGAAGTTTTTGAACTACTAAAAAAAGTACATAAAATCCCTTTTAATCTTGGATGTGAAAGAGTTATAACAGTAGCTAGAGTAGATGAAAAAGCTGGGGGTTTAACTATAGATGAGAAACTTAGAAATCATAGATAAAGTCAAAAATAGTATATACCCAATAGCAACATTTTTGTTTATACTTATTTTTTGGCAATCTGTGGTAGAAGTTTTAAAGGTTCCTCAATATATACTACCTACACCAATAGATATAATTAATGTATTTTTTAAAGATTATCAAAATTTATCTATGCATGCCATGGTTACTATAGGGGAAGCAATATTTGGATTTATAGTTGCAATAATAATATCTTTAATAATTGGAATATTAATGGATTTTGTATTGATAATAAAAAAATGTCTTTATCCTATTATGTTAGTGACTCAAATGATACCTACAATAATAATAGCTCCACTTTTTATGATTTGGTTTGGATTTGGAACAATGCCAAAAATATTGATGGTAATGCTTACTTGTTTTTTTCCTATATTAATAAGTTTTGTAGATGGTATTGAGAATATTGATAAAGATTATTTAAATTTGTTTAAGACTATGAATTCAAATAAGATTAATACTTTTATTCATCTTAAATTTCCTATGTCAATGGATAAATTTTTTTCTGGACTTAAAATATCTGCTACTTATGCTGTAATGGCAGCAACTGTTGCAGAGTGGTTAGGTGGAACAAAAGGTCTTGGTGTTTATATGCTAAGGTCAAAAAGTGCATATGCACTTGATAAAGTATTTGCATCTACTATATTAGTAGTTATATTTAGTTTAATATTTGTAGGAATTGTACAAGCTATAAAAAAAGTTGTTATAAAACATAGATTAGAAGATTAAATGCATTTGAGGGAGGATATTATGAATTTCAAAAAATTAGGAATATTAGGTTTGGTAAGTGCTCTTACATTAGCAACAATAACTGGATGTTCTTCTGGAAATAATAGTGATAAAGATAAAAAAAATAGTAAAGATACTTCTTCTAAAAAAGTGACTGTTGTACTTGATTGGACACCAAATACGAATCATACTGGATTATTTGTGGCACTTGATAAAGGTTACTATAAAGAAGAAGGTTTGGATGTTGAAATAGTACAACCACCTGAAAGTGGAGCTGAAACTTTAGTTGCAACAGGAAAAGCTGACTTTGGTATAAGCTATCAAGAGCAAGTTACTTATGCAAAAACTAGTGAAGACCCACTTCCAATAAAAGCTGTAGCTACTGTTATACAACATAATACTTCTGGATTTGCATCTCCAAAAGAAAAAAATATAACTACAGCAAAAGATTTTGAAGGAAAAACTTATGGAGGTTGGGGTTCTCCATCAGAAGAAGCTGTTTTTAAAGCAGTTATGAAGAAAAATGGAGCTGACTTTAATAAATTAAAAATAGTTAATACTGGTCAAGATGATTTCTTTGCAGCTATGAAAACTGTAGATTTCGCATGGATATTTGAAGGTTGGGATGTAGTTAAAGCTAGTTTAATTGATTATGATTTAAACTTTATACCAGTAAAAGACTTAGATGAAAGATTGGACTATTATACACCACTTATAATTTCTAATGAAACTGTACTTAAGGACAACCCAGAACTTGCTAAAAAATTCTTAAAAGCTACAACAAAAGGTTATGAGTATGCAATAAAAAATCCTGAAGATGCTGCAAAAATTTTAGTAAAACATGCTCCTGAAGTAGACGAAAAATTAGCAATAAAGAGTCAAGAGTATTTAGCAGGTAAATATAAAGATGATGCACCAAGATGGGGAGAAATGAAAGATAGTGTATGGAATAACTATACATCATTCTTAAAAGAATATAAATTAATAGACAAGGATATGAAGGCAAGTGATGCTTACACAAATGAATTCTTACCACAATAAAAAGGCAAAAGTATCTATAGAAAATGTATCAAAGACATATAAAGATGTAGATGTTTTAAAAGATATAAGTATTGATGTTTATGAAGGCGAATTTGTTTCTATATTAGGACCAAGTGGATGTGGAAAAAGTACTATCTTTAACATTATAACTCAATTGACAGACTACAACAGTGGTATGGTAAACATAAATGGTAATTATAGTTATATGTATCAAAAAGATTTACTTTTACCATATAAAACTATAATAGATAATGTATCTCTTCCATTGGTACTAAAAAAAGAAAAAAAGAGCAAAGCTAGGTCTATGGTAAAACACTATTTTGAGGTTTTTGGTTTGGAAGGATATGAGTATAAATATCCAGCAGAACTTTCTGGAGGTATGAGACAAAGAGCTAATTTTTTAAGAACTTTTATAAATTCTAATGACATAATGCTTTTAGATGAACCTTTTGGTGCACTCGATTCATTGACTAAAACATCTATGCAAAAATGGCTTTTAGAAGTTAAGAAAAAAGTAAACTCAACGATACTTCTTATAACTCATGATATTGATGAAGCTATAATGTTATCAAATAGAATTTATGTTATCTCAAAAAAACCATCAGTAGTAAAAAAAGAATTTATCATAGATAATAAAAATATAAATGAAGATAATCTTGAAAATGTTATTAAACTAAAAAAAGAGATAATATCTTTATTATAAAATTCTATATGTTTTTACTTAGTGATTATTAAACTTAACAATCCAAAGTGCAATTAGCATTTTGGATTGTTTTTTAGTTATACGTCAAAATTTTATATATTATGTTAATAATAATCAGCTACTATGATATAATATTTAATTAGAAAAGAAGGAGGTTTAATAATGCAAATAGATATGAATAAATTAACTCCTATGATGAAACAGTATCTTGAAGTAAAAAATAGGTATAAAGATTGTATATTGTTTTTTAGATTGGGAGATTTTTATGAAATGTTTTTTGAAGATGCATTAGTAGCTTCAAAAGCTCTTGAAATAGCATTAACAGGGAAAGCCTGTGGTTTAGAAGAACGTGCTCCTATGTGTGGAGTGCCATTTCACTCAGCCAATTCATATATATCGAAGTTAGTAGAAAATGGATATAAAGTAGCAATAGGTGAACAAATGGAAGACCCATCTACTGCAAAAGGAATTGTTAGAAGAGAGGTAATAAGAGTTATTACTCCTGGAACAGTTCTAGATGGAAATTTACTTGAAAATAAAAAGAATAATTATTTGTTATCTTTATATAAAGATGGGACAAATATAGGTTTAACTTATGTAGATATAAGTACAGGAGAAACTAATGCAACATATCTAAATGAAGATAAGGTAATCGAAGAGATTGCAAAAATTCATCCTACAGAAATAATTGTAAATGACTTGGATTTTATAGAAAAACTTAGAGATATAGCTACTGTAAGCAACATATACATAAATGAAAGTTTTAGTGACAACTATTTAGATATAAATATATTAAAAGAGTATTTTCCAGATGTTTATCTACAAAAACTAAAGTTTGATGATGAAGGTCTTATAAAATCAAGTTTATCAATTCTTCTAAATTATATATATAACACTCAAAAGCAGATAACATCCAATATTAATAATATAAATATATACAATTCATCGGAGTACATGGTCTTAGATATGTTTACTAGAACTAATTTAGAACTTACTCAGACTATAAGAGGAAATAAAAAGAAAGGTTCACTATTGCATGTTTTAGATAAAACATCTACTGCAATGGGAGGAAGGCTTTTAAGAAAATATGTAGAAGAACCTCTGATAAATAAATCTAAAATTGAAAATAGATTAAATGTAATAGAAGAAATAAAAGATGATTTTATACTAAGAGAAGACTTAAATGATATACTTAAAAATATATATGATATAGAAAGAATATGTGGGAAAATAGCATTTGAAAGAGTAACACCAAAAGAATTAGTTCACTTAAAAAATTCAGTAGAAAAATTACCAAATCTAAAAGATACAATAGACTTATCAAATGCAAATAGGTTAAAAGAGTATGTATCAGAAATGGACAAATTGGATGATATATATAGTTTGATAGATGAAGCCATTTTGGAAGAACCTACAATAACTATAAAAGATGGTAATATAATTAAATCTGATTTTAGTGATGAACTTAAAGAATTGAGAGATATTTCTAAAAATGGTGCTTTTCTTGTAAAAGAAATAGAAAACAGAGAAAGAGAAAAAACAGGAGTTAAATCATTAAAAATAGGATTTAATAAAGTATTTGGATATTATATAGAAATAACAAAGGCTAATTTTAAACAAGCAAAACTAGATGAGACATACATAAGAAAACAGACACTTAGCAATGCAGAGAGATATATAACTCCAGAGTTAAAAGAAATAGAAGAAAAGATACTACATGCTGAAGAGAAAATTAAATCTCTAGAATATGAGATATTTGTAAGTATAAGAGATACTATATATAAAAATATAGATAGAATACAAAAAGTAGCTAAGATTATAGCTAATATAGATGTTTTCGTATCTTTGGCAACTGTTGCTCACATGAATAACTACATAAAGCCACAGATAAACGAAAACAATAAACTTGATATAAGAAATGGTAGACATCCAGTTGTTGAAAATATAGTAGGTGAAGAAAATTTTGTTCCAAATGATACATATTTAAACAGAGGAGAAAACATCATTAACATAATAACTGGTCCTAATATGTCTGGTAAATCAACATATATGAGACAAACTGCTATAATAGCACTTATGGCACATATAGGTTCTTTTGTTCCAGCAGAATATGCTAATGTACCAATATTAGATAGAATATTTACAAGAGTAGGGGCTAGTGATGATTTATCTCAAGGACAATCTACTTTTATGGTAGAGATGAATGAAGTATCTCTTATATTAAAAAATGCTACTGAAAGAAGCTTAGTTATTTTAGATGAAATAGGACGTGGAACTAGTACTTATGATGGTATAAGTTTAGCATGGTCAATAGTAGAATATATTCAAAAGAATATTAGATGTAAGACACTATTTGCAACACATTATCATGAACTTACTGATTTAGAAGAAGAATTTAAAGAGGTTAAAAATTATTCAATAGCAGTTAAAGAAGATGGAGAGGGAATAATATTTTTAAGAAAAATAATTCCTCAAGGTGCAGATAAGAGTTATGGAATTTATGTTGCTAAATTAGCTAAATTGCCAGATGAAGTTATAGATAGAGCAAAATATATACTTAAGGATTTGGAAAAAAATCATGTTTATAACAGTGTCGCAATAAATGGAGATAAAGAAAAAACTACTGTGATTAATAATGATTTAGATGAAGAACTACTTAAGGTAAATGAGAGCAATTTTAAAAACAAATATGAATCTCTAAAAATAGAGCATGAGCTTATAGTAAAAGACTATAAACACATGAAAAAGGATTATGATAAACTAAATTCTAAATTTAAAACATTAAACGATGAAGTTATTTCAATTAAGAAAAAGGATAGTAAAGAAGAAATTGATAAAGAAGATTCTGTAAAGGAAGTGGCACTAACTCAAATATCTTTTGATAGTGTAAAGAGAGATATATTGTCAGAAGAAATTTTAAACTTAGATATTTTAAATATGACTCCATTAGATGCTATAAATTCTCTTTACAGTCTTCAAAAAAAAGCAAAAGAAATAAAGTCTTAGAGGTGTAAACATGAAAAATATAATTAACATCCTAGATGATTTGACTATAAATAAAATAGCAGCAGGAGAAGTAGTAGAAAGACCAGCTTCTGTAGTAAAAGAACTAATTGAGAATTCTATTGATGCAGGTGCAAATAAGATTTCCATAGATATCATTGATGGAGGAAAAACTTTAATTAAAATCACAGATAATGGAATAGGAATACCTTCAAGTGAAGTTGAAAAATCATTTTTAAGACATGCTACTAGTAAAATTAAAAAAATTGATGATTTATATGATTTGTACTCTCTTGGATTTAGAGGAGAAGCATTGGCATCTATTTCAGCTATATCAAAATTAGAAATGACTACTAAAACCAAGGATGAAATGATTGGAACAAAAATATTTGTAGAAGGTGGAAAAATAGTCTCAAAGGAGCCAATTGGTTCTACTAATGGAACAACAATCATTATAAAAGAGATTTTCTTTAATACACCAGCAAGACAGAAATTTTTGAAATCTACTCATGCAGAAACTATAAACATAAGTGATTTGATAAATAAGCTTGCAATAGGCAATCCTAATGTCCAATTTAAATATACAAATAATAATAAGCAAATGTTAAATACTCCAGGTGATGGAAAGCTTATAAACACTATTAGAAGTATATATGGAAAAGAAATAACAGAAAATCTAATAAATATAGAATTTAAATGCAATCACTTTAAAATTGATGGATATATAGGAAATAATAACATCTATCGTTCTAATAAAAATTTGCAACATATCTATATAAATAAAAGGTTTGTAAAAAGTAAAATAATTATAGATGCAATAACTGAAAGTTATAAATCTATAATTCCAATAGGTAAACATGCTGTTTGTTTCTTAAATATAGAAGTAGACCCAGCATGTATTGACGTAAATATACATCCTAACAAGCTGGAAGTTAAATTTGAAAAAGAGCAGGAAGTGTATATAGAACTAAGAGATTTTTTAAAAGTAAAATTAATACATTCTAACCTTATTGGAAAGTATGCTACGTATAATGATAAGAAAACACAGCCTCGAATTGCTATTAATAATAGAGAAAAAAGTATAGATTATGAATTTAAAAATAATAATTTCATTGAAGCTAATTCAAAAAATAATACTACAAATAAGGAGAAAAATGAATTTATTGAAGTTGTAAGTTTATCAAGTGAAAAACCAATAGATGAATTTCCTTCTGTAAGTGAAGTTTTAAATGCAAGTATAGAAAATGAATTAAAAAATACTAGCTATTTAGGAGAAGAGGTTGTAAATGACAATATACAAGAAGAATTTCAAGTTGATAGACCTAAACAAATTGATAGCTTTAAAAATGAAGATAGTAATTATTTAGAAAAAAGTATTAAAGATGGTGAAGAAGAGTATTTAACTAATTCAAAACTAAAATTTTCTTTATATGGATATTCTGTAATTGGAGTCGTATTTAATACTTATATAATTCTAAGTAAAGATGATTCTATGTATTTGCTAGACCAACATGCTGCACATGAAAGAATTTTATATGAGAGATATATGGATAAGTTCTATAGACAAGATATAAATATGCAAATACTTTTAGACCCAGTAATTCTTGAAGTATCAAATGTAGATATGCTTCAAATTGAAAATCATTTAGAGTTATTTATGAAATTTGGTTTTGAATTAGAAGTTTTTGGCAACAATCATGTAATGATAAGATGTGTTCCAACTATATTTGGAATTCCAGAAACTGAAAAGTTTATACTTCAAATAATTGATAATATAGATGAGATTACAAGTAATTATGATTTAAAAGGTGAGAGATTTGCATCTATGGCATGTAGGTCTGCTATAAAAGCAAATGATAAAATATATGATATTGAGATAAAAAGCTTATTAGAACAATTAGAAAATTGCGAGAATCCATTTACGTGTCCTCATGGTAGACCTATAATGGTTGAAATTTCTAAGACCGAAATAGAAAAAATGTTTAAAAGAATTATGTAAAATATTTTGGATAGTTAAAATATAATGGAAAGGAATGTTATGAAAAAAATACCACTTATAATACTTACAGGTCCAACTGCTGTTGGAAAGACTGATTTGTCAATAAAATTAGCAAAAGATATGGATGCAGAGATAATCTCAGCAGATTCTATGCAAATATATAAATATATGGATATTGGAAGTGCAAAAGTTACTTCAGAGGAAATGCAAGGAGTAAAGCATTATCTTATAGATGAGGTCAAACCTGACTATCCATTTTCAGTTTCAGAATTTCAACAAAGGGCAAAAAAATATATATCTGAAATAAATCAAAAGGGAAAGTGTGTTTTAGTTACTGGAGGAACAGGTCTTTATCTGAATTCTTTAATATACAATATGGATTTTGCAAAATCTGATGCCAACAATGAACTAAGAGAAGAACTTCAAAAACAACTTCTTGAGAATGGGATAGATTACATGCATGATAGATTAAAATCACTTGATGAAGAAGCTGCTGATAGAATTCATAAAAACAATACAAAGAGAGTTATAAGAGCACTTGAAGTTTGTCTAAGTGGCAAGAAAATGAATGACTTTTCAAGTGACTTAAAATTTAATAACGATTATCAACCTATAATAATAGTTTTGAATAGAGATAGAGAGCATTTGTATGAAAGAATAAATATGAGAGTTGATATCATGCTAGAGAGTGGTTTGGTTGAAGAAGTTAAAAAACTCCTAAATATGGGATTTAAAAAAGATATGATATCAATGCAAGGTATAGGATACAAAGAAATATTGAAGTATTTAGATGGAGAATATACATATGAAGAAGCCCTTGAAATAATAAAAAGAGATTCTAGAAGGTATGCAAAACGTCAGATAACTTGGTTTAAAAGATATGAAACGGCTAAATGGTTTGATTTGGATAAATATGAAGATATAGATTTATTAAAAAATGAAATAATTATGTATATTAAAAATTCTATAAAATAATATATATAAATTTTTAAGTATACAACTTCATATTGAAAATTTACCATAACTTATATAGAATATAAGATAGGAATATTTTAGATGTTCAATTTAATCTTGGGAGGGTACAAATCTAATGAAAAATACAGTTTTAAATTTACAAGATTTGTTTTTAAATAATGCTAGGAAAGAAAGGATACCTGTTACTATATATTTAGTCAATGGAGTACAAGTTAAAGGGCTTGTAAAAGGATTTGACAGTTATATAATATTGATAGAAGGGGATAATAGACAACAAAACATGATTTATAAACATGCTGTTTCGACTATACAACCTGGTAAATATATTAATTTAACTAATCAAAATCAAAATAATAACAACAACAACAATAACAATAGATAACTAATTTAATTTAAGATAATTAAAAAGGAGACTTATGCTAACTTATAAACTATAATTTATTTGTTTTAGTAAAATAGTCTCCTTTGATACGTTTAAATAAAATAACAAAGAGACAGGTGATAAAATGCTTAATGAGACAAAAGAATTACTGAAAGATTACTATGGGATAGATGATGATACTTTTAAACTATCACAAGAAATAATGGAAGATATAAAATATAAGTTTGAAGAAATAAAAGAAATAAGAGAATATAATCAATATAAAGTTTTAAAGGCTATGCAAGAATCTAAATTAAGTGACATGCATTTTAATTGGACTACAGGATATGGATATAATGATATTGGACGTGAAAAAATAGAGGAAATTTATTCGAAAGTTTTTAATACGGAGGATGCTCTTGTAAGACCAATAATTGTAAATGGAACACATGCACTCACTTTATGTATACAAGGAATAGTCAGACCAGGAGATGAAATTCTATCTGTTACTGGAAGACCATATGATACTTTAGAGGGTGTTATAGGTATAAGAGAAGAAAAGGGTTCTTTAAAAGAATATGGTGTTACATATGATGATGTAGACTTTTTAGAAGATGGAAATTTAGATTTAGAAGGAATTAAAAGAAAAATAAATGATAAAACTAAACTTGTTATGATACAAAGGTCAAAAGGATATTCTTGGAGAAAATCACTTTCAATTAGTGATATAAAAGAAGCCGTTGATGTAATAAAGTCTGTTAAACCAGAAGTTATAGTAATGGTTGATAACTGTTATGGTGAGTTTCTAGATACTAAAGAGCCAACTGATGTTGGAGTAGATGTTATGGCGGGTTCTCTAATAAAAAATCCTGGAGGTGGACTTGCATTAACAGGTGGGTATATAGCTGGTAGAAAAGATTTAATTGAACTTATATCATATAGAATGACTTCTCCTGGAATAGGTAAAGAATGTGGTCTTACTTTTGGAACTACTAGAAATGTTCTTCAAGGATTTTTCCTAGCACCATATGTAGTGTCTCAAGCTGTAATGGGCGCTATATTTTGTTCAAGAGCTTTTGAAAAATTAGGATATGATGTATTGCCAAAATATGATGATTTAAGAAGTGATATTATTCAGTGTATTAGACTTAATAATGCTGATGAAGTCATAAATTTTTGTCAAGGAATACAAGAAGCTGCTCCAGTTGATTCTTATGTTAAACCTGTACCTTGGGATATGCCTGGATATGAAAGTGAAGTTATAATGGCAGCAGGAGCATTTATACAAGGTTCTTCTATAGAATTAAGTGCAGATGCTCCAATAAGACCTCCTTATAATGTTTATTTCCAAGGAGGGCTTACATTTGACCATTCTAAAATGGGTACTTTAAAAGCAATTGAATTTATAAAAAAACTAAAAAAGTAAGCATATTTTTCTTTTAAAAGGTCAAAATATTTACTAGTATATTATGATGAGAATTGAAGGGTGATAATTATGAAAGAGCAAATTAAAGAAAAAGTAAGTTCCCTACAAGAGGAAATGATTTCTTCAATACAAGAAAGTGTAAAAATACCTAGCGTTATATCTGATCCAACTGAAAATTTACCATTTGGAGAAAATATAGATAAGGCTTTGAGAGGTATTTTAGACTTATGTAACTCTTTAGGGTTTAAAACAGTATATAAAGATGGATATTATGGTTATGCAGAAATAGGACAAGGTGAAAAAATGATAGGTATACTTGGTCATGTTGATGTAGTTCCAGAAGGAGACCTAGAAAGCTGGAATTATCCTCCATTTGAAGGTATTTTAGAAGATGGTAAATTATATGGAAGAGGAACACAAGATGATAAAGGTCCTACAATATCAGCAATTTATGCAGTAAAAGCTCTTATGGATTTAAATATAGATTTAAATAAGAGAATAAGATTCATTTTTGGAGCTGATGAAGAAAATCTTTGGAGATGTATAAATAAATACAAAGAAAATAATGAAGAAGTACCAGACTATGGATTTACTCCTGATTCTAGATTCCCAATAACAAATGCAGAAAAAGGTCTTTTACAAGTTCATTTAACATGTAAGAGTAAAAGTGATATAGAATTATCGGTTGGGAAGGCTTTAAATGCAGTTCCAGGAAAAGCTGTTTATATTGGAAAATATTCTGATAAGTTAAAAAAAGAATTAGATAAATTAGGTTTTGAATACACTGTTGAAGGCAATAAAATATGTATAATAGGAAAAAGTGTTCATTCAGCAGCTAGTGATACTGGTATAAATGCAGTAGCTAGACTTTGTATAGCTCTTAATAATATAGGAATAGATTCTAATATAATTAAGTTTTTAGCAGAAGTTATTGGTGAAGATGCTAATGGAAACAATATAGTTCCCAATTGCAAGGATGATGTATCAGGCAAATTAACAGTAAATATAGGTAAAGTAACTATCGATAGTAAAAAAGAATTTGCTGGAATTGATATAAGAATTCCTGTAACATATAAAAAAGATGACTTTGTAAAAGAACTAAAGAAAATAACAGATAAATATAATTTAGATTATAAAGAATATGATTTCTTGGATTCAATATATGTTCCAGAAGATACACTTCTTGTTAAAACATTGAGAAAAGTATATGAAGAGGAAACTGGTCTTGATGGAACACCTCTTTCATCTGGAGGAGCAACTTATGCAAGAGCTTTAGACAATTGTGTTGCTTTTGGAGCTATTTTCCCAGGAAAACCAGAAACTGAGCATCAAGCTAATGAACATTTGATAGTAGAGGATATTGTAAAAGCTGCTCAAATATATGCTCTTTCTATTTATGAATTATTAAAGATTTAAATATAAATATAAGGCTGTCTTGTAATAGGATTTTTTCTAGTAAAAGACAGCTTTATTGTTGTATTATTAAATAAGTTAATAAGATAAATATTTAATAGATATAAAAAATAATAGTACTGTTTATATAGGAGGAATTATATGAAAATAGCTATATTTTTGGGAGCAGGGGCTTCAGCTGCAGAAAATTTACCTATTCAAAATGAATTATTTAGTGAATACTTTAAGAAATTAAAACCTAAAAATTATGATACTGATATGAATAGAGAATTGTATGCCTTTTTTAAACAAATGTTTAATATTGACATAAGAAAGGATAATCTAGATAATGCAAATTTTCCAACATTTGAAGAAGTTTTAGGGCTTTTAGATTTAGCAGAACAAAGAAGAGAAGCCTTTAGAAATTTTGGACTTGAAAATTTAAATAATAGAAGTGATAGTATACGTTTTTTAAGACAGTATTTAATACTATTGATGGCTGAGGCAATTCATAATACACCTAGAACAGATAATAAATATCACAAACTTTTAGTTGAAAACCTTTTACAAAATGATTTACTCCTTGATACAACTTTTATTAGTGCAAATTATGATATACATATAGACAATACAGTTACTGGATTAAGAGATAAAAATAATTTGCCGATTATGCTTGATTATGGTGTAGAATTTACTAATTTCAAGGAAGAATTAAACTGGAGAAAACCAAAAGAACCCTTAATTAAACTCTATAAGATACATGGTTCATTGAACTGGCTTTACTGTCCCATTTGCAATAGTTTAACTCTTACACCACATGAAGGTGGTGTTATGAAACTAATTGAAAATAGTGCAGAAACAAAATGTTTGGAGTGTGGCGAACTGACAGAACCAATCATAGTTCCACCAACTTATTTTAAGAATATGTCAAATATATTTTTAAGTAATGTTTGGAATGAGACAGAAAAAACTTTGAGAGAGACTGACCTTCTAGTATTTTGTGGGTATTCATTTCCAGAAGCTGATATGCATATAAAATACATGTTAAAAAGAGTACAAACAAATGGTAGAAAAACACCTCTTAAAATAATGGTGTTTAATAATCATTCACAAAAACAAAGAATTACTTTAAAGAAAGAAGAAAGAAGATATAAACGTTTTTTGGGGGAAGATGTTATATTTACTGATAATTCATTTCAAGATTTTTCTATGAATCCATTAAATTTTATAAAAAGTATATATTAATTTGGTAATAATAGGATAAAATCCAATAGAAATAAAGTGAATTTAGGTATATAATAGAAAATAAAACATAGGGGGTATAAAAAATGAAGGTTTTTGATTTAACTCATGTGACACATAATGATATGCCTGTATATGCAGAGCCTAATAGACCAGATATAAAAAAAGTAGCTATTATTGAAGAAAATGGATATCAAGAAACATTAATTAGTGTATTTTCTCATAATGGAACTCATATGGATTCACCAAGACATATGTATACAAAAGGTGAGACTTTAGATAAATTGGATATAGAGAATTTTGTTGGTAAGGCTTTTTTACTGGAACTTGAAAAAGGAAATAAGAATATAGAATTAGAGCATCTAAAAAAATATGAAGATGAAATCAAAAATAGTGAATTTATAATATTTAAATCAGGTTGGTCAGAGTTTTGGGATAAAAAGCAATATTATGTAGGTTATCCTACTTTAACGGAAGAGGCTGCAAACTATATAGCTGATAGTAATCTAAAGGGAATAGGGATTGATATGTTATCTGTAGATAGATACGACACATCAGCTTTTGAAGTACACCATATTTTGTTTGAAAGAGGTAAAATAATAATAGAGAATCTTACAAATTTAGAAAATGTACCAAATAGATTTCTATTTATAGCAGCTCCACTTAAGTATAATGACGCTGATGGTGCTCCAGTAAGAGCAATAGCCATAGTAGAATAATATTTCACTATAAAATAAAGTGACATAGGTGTAATATACAAAGTATTAAAGGAGAATATAGCATGATGAGTGATGTAAAAGATAAAATAACAGAATTATCAGATGAAACTGAAGTAAATTTAAATGAAACTAAAATATACAATATTTTAGATAAGTTAAATATTAAATATGAGGTAGTAGAACATGAAGCTGTATATACAGCAGAGCAGTTAGTAATTTTAAATGATATAACAAAAGGATGTCAGTGTAAAAATTTATTTTTAAGAAATGCTAAAGGAAACAAATACTATCTAATTGTAGTTAGAGGGGATAAACATGTTGATTTAAATTCAGTTAAAGATAAAATAGGAAGCTCTAGGTTATCATTTGCTTCGCCTGAAAGATTATACAATGTACTTAAACTTCTTCCTGGAAGTGTAAATCCTTTTTCATTGGTAAATGATACAGAAAGAAAAGTAGAGCTTTACATAGATGAGGATGTAATTAAAGAAGAGTATTTAAATTTTCATCCAAATATAAATACTAAAACTGTAAATATATCAAAAAAAGGATTTGAAGAATTTTTGGAATATTTGAAATATCCACTACAAATCATTGACATTTAAGTTTTTGACAAACTTAAGCAAAATTTAATTAACTAATCGAGGGGAGAAAAAATGTTTGGAGTAATAGCAAATAGTTTAGCAATCGCAGGTGGGTGTATAGTAGGACTTATAATCAAAGGTGGATTACCTCAAAGAGTAAGTGACACTATAATGAATGGAATTGCTCTATGTGTATTATACATAGGGATATCAGGAGCACTAGAAGGAAAAAATACACTAGTAACAATAATATCTATAGCTTTAGGAGCTTTAATAGGAGAATTAATAGATATTGATAAATGGGTAAATAAATTAGGAGCATTTTTACAGAGTAGATTTTCTAAAGGCAATAAAAAGGATTCTATTGCTGAAGGTTTTATATCATCTAGTTTGTTATTTTGCATAGGAGCTATGGCAGTAGTTGGTTCATTAGAAAGTGGACTTACAGGAAGCCATGATACTCTATTTGTAAAATCAGTAATAGATGGGATAGCTTCTGTTATATTTACAGCTTCTTTAGGTATAGGTGTAATGTTTTCTGCGGTATCTGTATTTTTATATGAAGGTATTATATGTTTAGGGGCATCATTTTTAAATGGATTTTTAAGTGACCCTGTAGTTACAGAAATGACAGCTGCAGGAAGTTTATTAATTATAGGACTTGGTTTAAATGTACTTAAGCTAACAAATATAAAAGTAGCAAATCTATTGCCAGCTATATTTATACCAATATTATTTGGTGTGTTTGGAGTAATTTAGAGATTAAAAACTTAAAGTTTGTCTAAATTTTTTAAAAACTTTAGACAAATTTTTTATTTAGAAGGAAAATGGCTTTTATCATCAAATTAATAATTATAGTAGAAATAAGTTTAATATTATGATTATAAAGTTTATATTAAATTTATTTTATTGATGAAACTAATGGGGGAGGTTAAAACTCAATGATTACATTTGATGTAAATGGAGCTATTATCAGGTTTGATGATACAAAAAATAATTATAATAAGATAAGAAAAATTTTTAAATTGTATGCTTTAGAAATTTCTAAAAACTTTGAGAGAGATTGTTTAAATAATTTTCAAAATCTAAAACAAATATCAGATAGAGGTCTAAATCTAGGAGAAAAATATATAGAGGAATCTTTTAAGAAAGGAATCGAGACTATAGTGAGTTTTGGAATTATAACTATAGATATTGATACCTTTAAAAGTGTTTATTGTGAAAAATATTTAGATTTTAAAAGGCTTTTTAATAACTTAAATAAAACTTTTATCATACCAAATAAGAATAAAAAAAATAATCATGCAAATTTTTTAGAAATCGAATCTACAGTAAAAAAAATGAGCAATTATTTGTATAATGATTGTTTCAAAATTCATTATGCTGTCATAGATGCTCTTATAGAAAATAGAGTCAGTGAAGTCCATTCTTATATTGATGAAGAATCTATAAAAAAATCTAATGCCTTATTTAATAATTACAAAGACGGTTTTATTGGAAAAGCAGATGAGTGTAAGGTTGTAAAACAAATAATAACCTTAAATCCTTATAGAGAAGATGTATACGAATTTTTGGTAAAAGAAGATGGAGATTTTAGTAAAGAGATTGAAAGATTAACTGAATTTTTAGGATATGATATAAAAGAATATAAGGCTTCTTTAATGGACCTTTATATAAATGAACTAGTAGAGAGCGATGAAAGTGATGCTGAAAATGCAAGAGAGAAGATAGAAAAGTATGCTAAGTATATTGGTTGTAGTGATGAAAATCTATATATAGCAAGAGTTAATGCCATATATACTTTTGCCAATGCATAAATTTTATACAATCTGTAAATAAAAAAATATATGCTTGTACTAAAATTTAAAATAAAAAATACTTATTAAGCCTACTAAAAAATAATTTATATTTTCTAGATAAAAAACCATTCCTTTAAAGGAGTGGTTTTTTATTTTTCATCTATACTCTATCTAGCTTCTTAAAAAAATTTCTATGGTATTTTATTAATCATAAAGATTATCTTTAAATTTCACTTTTTTTAACATTCAACATAAGCAAAATTTTAAGTTAAAAACAGCTCATATTATTAAAATAATTTTAATTGAATAAAAAAGACAACATATTGACTAAAGTGTTTTGGATTGATATAATAAAATAGTCAATATGATGTCGTATATTTGAATTGTTCATAGTTTACTAAAGAAGGCTATTTCAAATATATATAAATCATGAACAATAATTATTATATGGAGGAATCGATTATGAAAGTAAATGTATACAATGTAGAATCACTTGTAGATGATAAAATTAAAGTTATAGTTTCAGACTTAATTCCAAATAGTAAATTAAGAGTATCTATGAAAATGGAATTTCCATGGTGCAAAGGAGAGGAATTCTCATCTTATGGAGTATTTTATTCAAATGAAAAAGGAGAAGTGGATTTAGATTCAATTGAACCTGTAGAAGGGACTTATAAAACTGCTGACTGCATGGGGTTAATTTATTCTCTGAAAAAATCAAAAACTGAAGGTAAAAATTTTGCAGAAAATATATCTATTGATAAACCAATAATCATGAATATGATATTTGAATCTGATATTGAAAGAAAAGAAGTTAAATTGAAGAGATTGTTTAAAACAGAAGATATTATCACAAAAGATATATCTGATGAATTTATAGGAAAATTATTTTATAAACAAAATTCTAGTAATAAAACAATTTTAGTCTTAGGTGGTTCTGATGGAAATTTAGATGCTTTAGAACTTTTAGCAGCTCCACTTGCATCTAGAGGATTCAATGTACTAACAGTTGCCTATTTTGCTTTAGAAAGGTTGCCAAATAAGTTAGAAGAAATCCCATTAGAATATTTTGAAAAAGTATTTAAATGGATTAGTGAAAATGAAATCACTAATACTAAAGAAATATTTGTACATGGGACATCAAAAGGTGGGGAGTTAGCACTTTTACTTGCTTCAAGATATAAACAAATTAAAAAAGTAGTAGTATCACAGCCTCATGCGTATTGTTTTCAAGCACTTGATGGACAGATGAATGGAAAAGATACTTCATCATGGTCATATAAAGGTAAGCCACTTCCATATATCAAGGTAGACAATAATATATTTTTTGAAGACCAGAAAAAAGATATAGAAAAAGGAATTCCATTTGGATTTGCCAGTACTTATAAGAAAAGTATTGAAAGGGCAGACAATAAAGAAGAAGCTAGAATAAAAGTAGAAAATTCTGAAGCTGATATTCTTATGATTGCTGGAAAAGAAGATAATATTTGGAATAGTTATGATGGTTGTGTAGAAATTATAGAAAAACTTAAAAAAAATAACTACCAATATAATGTGGAACTATTAACACATGATAAGATGGGACATCCTTTACCAATTCCATATATTATACCTTTAAGTGAAACTTTATCTATGAGTATGGGTGGAGGAATATTTTCTTCAGGAGGAACTGTAGAAGGTAATTCAAAAGGGCAGTTTGAATCATGGAAAAGAACAATTGAATTTTATAAAGAGCCTCTATCAATCGATATAAAAAAATAAAAGCGACTATATTTTTCTATATATGCACAAAATCTATCAATTTTACAACTTTAATTTATTGTTTATGTAATTTGTATGTTATATACTAGTTTTAACAAGATTGATAATTTATAAACAATTATAAGAGTTATTGAAAGGTGGAGTGAAATTATGGAAAGACTCACTAGAAGTGAACAGCCTCATATAAAATTTGGAATGTTCAAGATAAGAATTCCATTTATACATTACAGATTTGAGAAACCAGAAGCTATTCAAGGCATAATATCAAGTATGACAAGCTTGGGAACTATTGGTCTTAGTACACAAATATTAGGATTGCCTTATGAAGTCGCATGGAGTATGGCTATCATTAACTCAATATTGTATTGCTTGCATGTTTTTATGGGAGACCCAGTAGTTCCTGGCTGGATTACAGCTTCTATAACTCTTACAACTGCATATTTGTTAAAATTCAATATTGGTATTGAAAGAATACAAGCATTAACAGCTTTACAAATAGATTTAGGAATTATATTTATTTTAATGGGTATAACAGGTATAGCTGGAAAACTAGTTAATAGAATACCTAATTCCATAAAAGGTGGAATACTTATGGGAGTTGGTATATCAACTGTAATATCAGAGTTTAGTCCAAAAGGAAGATTTGAATCTTATCCAATATCTATAACAGTAGGGATTTTAGTTGCTTGTTTTGTAATGTTTTCTGAAAGATTCGATGCTCTAAAAGTAAAGAATAAGTTTTTATTTCGTTTAGGTCAATATGGAGTGGTACCAGCTATTTTAGTGAGTTTAATTATAGGAATATTTAGTAAAGAAATAGGAATTCCTAGCTTTGATTTTAAAAATATTATTTATATAATTGATGTTAAAAAATTAATAGATACAGTATCTCCTTTTGGAATAGGTTTTCCAAGTATAATATTATTTATACAAGGATTACCAATGGCTTTCATGATATACATAATTGCGTTTGGTGATTTTATAACAGGTGAAAATTTAGTTCTCTCTGAAAGTAAAAACAGAAAAGATGAGTATATTGATTTTAATTCCAATAGGTCTAATGTTATAAGTGGAATAAGAAATATTGTTATGGCAGTTATTTCTCCATATATAGCAATGTGTGGTCCATTGGCTGCAACTCTTACTGGAAGTGTTGCTCAAAGATATAAGGTCGGAAAGGAAGCAATGCAGTCTATTTTTAGTGGTATGGGTACGTTAGTATGGGTTTCAGCTATTTTTATCTGCTTTTATCCAATTGCACAAATAGCTACTCCTCTTATACCATTAGCATTATCAGTGACACTTTTAGTTCAAGGTTATCTATGTACTAAACTATCAATGGAACTATGTGATACTGGCGTAGAGAGAGGCTTAATTGGGTTAATGGGTGGTGTAATTGCTGCTAAAGGAGGAACATGGGGTCTTGTAGTAGGTTTTATACTTTATTTTGTGCTAATAGATTCTAAAAAGAGAAGAGAAAATGATAGTAATTCATCAGAAGATTATGTATATAAAATATCAGATAAAAAGAAAAGTATTTAAAGTAAAATATGAGTTGCAATCGTCTATTAATGGATTAATTGCAACTCATATTTTATTTATCGGCTTCAGTAATGATAAAAAATGCAAAGCTTTTTCTTGACATAATTTTCTCTATATGTAACAATTGTTATACAACATATGTATTTTAAAAAAATTAATGGAGAAGTGAACTTATATGCCGCCTAAAGCAAAAATAACGAAGGAAATGATTTTGAATATTGTCTTGGATATTACAAGAGAAACAGGATTTGAAACTGTAAATGCAAGGAGTATTGCAAGTAAATTACAATGTTCTACTCGACCAATTTTTACTTGTTATGAAAACATGGATGAATTAAAAGATGAATTTCTTGCTTTTGCATATGAATACTATAATCAGTATGTTATTAATTATCATAATTCTGAAAATGTCAGTCAATATTTATTACTTCCACTTTCATACATTGAATTTGCTCAAGAAGAAACACATTTATTTAAGTTGTTATTTATAAACGATTTAGATTTGATGATGGAAGAGGCAAATGATTTTTATAAAGAAATTGATAATGAAAAAAAGGCAAGGCTTTTTTCGGAAAGCATTGGAATAGATCTAGAATGTGCAAAAGTCATATTTTTAGATTTATTTCTTTATACTCATGGCATAGCTGTCTTAACAGCAACAAAAAAAATAACATTGGATAGAAATAGTGCTGAAAAAATGTTAAAAAATATATTATCAGCTTTTATAAAACAAGAAAAACCGGATTGGAATTTATCTATTTGATGTTTACTAACTAATATAGAAGAGGTGCAATATGAAAACAAACCAATATTTAATTGATTTTTATAATAATTACGACGAAGATAGTCGATTGATATTAAAGCATGGAACAGTTGAATTCCTAACTACTATGCATTATATTGAGAAGTACATAAAATCTGGTTATCGTGTGCTTGAAATTGGTGCTGGAACTGGTCGCTATTCTCATACGCTAGCACGTCAAGGATATGACGTTGATGCAGTGGAATTAGTAGAACATAATATAGAAGTTTTCCGTAAAAATATACAATTAAATGAAAATATAACTATTACCCAAGGGAATGCTATGGATTTATCTGTTTTCCCAGATAATGAATATGACATTACGTTGTTGTTAGGACCATTGTATCATCTTTATAATAAAGAGGATAAACAACAAGCTCTGCGTGAGGCTATTCGTGTAACAAAACATGGTGGTGTGATTTTTGCTGCATATGTTATATCTGATGGTTGTCTTATTGATGAAGGCTTTAATCGAGGAAATATCAATGTAGCTGAATACATTGAAAAGGGCTTGATTGACCCACAGACATTTGGAGCCAAGTCTGAGCCAAAGGATTTGTTTGAACTTGTCCGTAAAGAAAACATCGACGATTTGATGTCTGTATTTCCTGTAACGAGACTGCATTACGTCGCATCAGACGGTTTAGCCCTATGTATGCGTGAATCAGTAGATGCTATGGAGGATGACACATTTGAGTTATATTTGAAGTATCACTTTGCTACTTGTGAACGAGAAGATTTAATAGGCGTTACGAGTCATGCGATTGATATATTCAGAAAATAAACAATAGAATGTAAAAACAAACAGAGGGTCGTAAAATCAAAGTTTTCTGACCCTCCAAATTTTAAAAATGTATGTTTAGTGTAGTATAAAAGTAGCTATTTTTATATCTATTCTTATTGAGAGCTTAGACGTTCTGTAAGTGATTGTTTTTCTATATTTCTTATAAGTAATTCAATTATTAATATTTGTATGCCTATTAGTACAAATGAAAAAATTAAAATAGAAAGGATAGAAAAATTGAAACTAATGAAGTCTAATCTAACAACATCTTTTATAAAAAAGCAGAGTAATTTTGAACCACAATAACCCAATATAATCGATACAAATACAGCTTTAATACTTAAATTTAAACCTTCTCGATAGAGCATTTTGTGCAACTGTTTTTTTGTCATTCCAACTGCCTGAAGCAAGGCAAACTCTTTTTTTCTAATTAATACACTATTTACAAGGATATTTGTCATATTAAGGATACCAAAACAGGAAATTAGACCAACAAATACATATGCGGCTATAATCATATACTTAAAAGCTCTAGTTAACATTTTATAATCATTATCATATGAATAAAGGATTAAATTTGAATTATTTTGAATAATATTTAATAGTTTTTCTTCAACTTCTTTTGAATACTTTTTATCAGATAAAATTGAAAAATGTAAATTTGTATTATATGGTGTTATTTTATCTAAAGCTTTATCTGAAGTAAAGAACATGCATCCTGTATTGGAATTATCAATTATTCCAACTATTTTCATTTGTCTTTTAATGATGTCATTTCCACTAAATATGTTAAATGTGACTGTATCTCCAATTTTCAAATCAATTCCGTAAGATTTTGTTTTATATTTATTTACAATTAAACTGTTTGAATCCAATTGTTTATAGTCAATTTTACCATTTACAATATCCTTTTGGAATGATTTTGAAAGCTCTGGCGTAACACTTTCAATCAAAGTTGTAACTTTACTTCCATCTTTATCTTTAATTGAAGGGTCTATAACTTCACATTTAATTCCTTTAGATTCAATTACTTTCTGTACTCCATAAATTGATTTGATTTCATTTTTAAGAGTGTTTGTAAATGGATTATTTTGCTGAATTTGTGTAATGCGTTCATACAAATTATCAATTTTATTTCCAATAATATAATTTTCATTATAAACAAAAGTCTGAGACATCTGTTTATTAAAATCTATAGAATTGGCAAGACTAGCAATTGAAATAAATAATATTCCACTAATACTCAATGAAATCAATGCTATTAAATTTTTCTTTCGATTTACCTCAATATTTTTTAATGCTAAATTTTTAATATTTATATAGTTAAGTGTTTTAATTTTTTTTCTAAATTTAACTTCTGTATAGTGCATAGCTTCAATAGCAGAAATTTTAGAAATAATTCTAGCTGGCTTATTTAAAGAAATTCTTACAGTCAAAAATATTACTATTGATAATACTACAATAATAAATAAGTCAGTAGTCATTTGCCATGCTAAAGGTTGAATTATATATGTAATTATGCAGGAAGATATAACGCCTATTGGAATAAAAATAATAGATAAAATACTTCCTTGTAGGTAAACAATCTTTTTTAATTGAAAAGAAGTCATACCAAGTGCTTTCAATTTTGCATACATTTGAACTGAATTAACAACTGAAATATAAAAAATACTATAAATAACAAATATGCTAGAAAAAAGAATAATTACTCCTACTATTAAAACTGTAATAACTTGTTCACTATCAATTAAATTTGATTCAATATAATTATCATTTAAATATATATTATGTTTTTTTATATTTAAAGAGGAGCCAATTTCATTTAATTGATTCTTAATTAAAGTAGGGGATTTTTCTGTATTTTCTTTTGATAATCTAACTAATACATCTACAGTATTTGGAGTTGTTTCATCAAAATTATTACTTTTGATTTGTAAAGGTGTAGAAGCTATACTCTTAAGATAATCATTGGAAACAACTGTATAGTATTGCTTAGCATTATCTTGATAGTAATTTTCTACAAATCCAACAATAATAAAATCACTTTGTATTTCCTTGTTAGTAATATTGTCACGATATTTTAATGTAATACTATCTCCAAGGTCTTTATTCAAACCAAGTTCATACAGATATTTTTCTGAAATAGCAATTTCATATTTATTTGTTGGCATGTATCCCTTTAATAGTTGAAAATTCAGAAGCTCAATTGCAGTGTTATCTGCATATATCATTGACATTCTATAATCTGATTTTACCTTACTACCAAGTAACTTATAAACTCCTACACTACTAAAATTTTTACTTTGCTGTAATAATGTTTTTGATTTTTCATTTACAGATTGATATCTCGCATGATAGGGAGATGAATTAACTAAATCCATAGAGCCATTATATGAAACTAAAGCAGTTGTTAATAATAAACATGTAGAAATCATTATAATAATACCTGAAAGAAAAAATTTAAGTTTATTAATTTTTAAATCATTCAATGCTATTTTTCTAATGAAAGTACCATTATTATTTTTAAACATATATTTCACCTCCTAGTTATCAATTTTTCCATCTTCAATACGAACGATTCTATCTGCTAATTGTGCAATTTCATTATTATGGGTAATCATTACGATTGTTTGGCTAAATTTCTCACTTGTCATCTTAAGTAAACCTAATACATCTGCACTCGTTTTACTATCAAGATTACCTGTTGGTTCATCAGCAAGTATAATAGCAGGCTTTGTTACAAGTGCTCTTGCAATAGCAACACGTTGCTGTTGTCCTCCAGAAAGATTACCTGGTACATCATATAATTTTTCATCTAGTGCAAGTAGACTTATAATTTCATTTATAAATTCTTTATCTAGTGTTTCACCATCCAATCCAATTGGTAAAATGATATTTTCATATACATTAAGTAAAGGAACAAGATTATAGTTTTGAAATATAAAACCGATGTTTCTACGTCGAAAAATTGTAAGTTGTTCATCATTCATGGTTGATAATTCCTTTCCCCTTATAATGACATTGCCAGATGTAGGATTATCTAAACCTCCCATCATATTTAATAATGTAGATTTACCACTACCAGATGTACCTACAATAGAAATAAATTCACCTTTTTCAACAGATAGGCTCACACCATCAAGAGCTTTTGTAATATTTGAATTTCTCCCATAATATTTCTTTAAGTCTGTTACTTGTAAAATGCTCACTATAAAGACCTCCTTTATATATTGTAAGTACAGTATAAATCCAAAATGTTGCAGAATTATCACAAATAAAATATTTAAAAATTTATTTATTAGGCAAAAATAGAGAAAAAGTAGAGCCTTCTCCAATTTTTGATGTAACTTTAATATATCCACCTTGAAGAGATATAATTTTTCTTGAAAGATATAGACCAATTCCAATGCCATCTATATCATGTACATCTTCTTCACGATAGAATCTCTTAAAAATTTCTGCTTGGTGACTTTCTGATATGCCTTTTCCAGTATCAGTAATATCTATTTTAACATACATAACCCAGTATTCTGTAGATATATGTATTTTACCTTTAGAGCCTGTGTACTTCACTGCATTGTCTAATATATTGAAAATAGCTTCAGAAGTCCATTTTTTGTCATGGCATATATATAAGTTTGAATCACAATCAACTGTAACTTCAATATCCTTTTTTTCAGCATCAAATAGAATTCCACTAAGTGAAGTAGCGATTGTTTCATAAATCGAATTCTTCTTTTTAGATAATGTAATTATACCTGTCTCTAGTCTGGAAGTTTTTATCATAGACTGCATTAAAAATTCTAATTTATCTAATTGACCTTGCATATCCATCAAAAACTCATTTTGAATTTCTGTTTTAAGATTCTGATTCAGTAGAGTATTATTAATTATCTTTAAATTTGCAATAGGAGTTTTGATTTGATGAGATATATCAGAAACTAATTCTTGTAAATCAGCTTTTTCCATGGCAATATTGTGACGACCTTCTTGAATAACTTCATACATTCTAATCATTCTATGATTAATACGTGACAAAAGTGTTTCTTCTTCCAAAGCAATTTCCAGATTATCTTCACTATTCATCATCTTATCTAAAGTTAAACATATCTCAGAGCAAAATAGAGTTATTTTCTTATGAAGTAAGAGCATGATTAATAATATAAAACCACAGAATATTATTGTATATATTAATAATAGAGCAACTATTTTAAAATCATTAGTTATTATATAAATTGCTATATTGAATAGAACAGCTGTAAAAGCCATACTAATAGCAATTATTAAATAAATAGTATTAAAAGAAAATTTTTTAAAATTCATTTTTTTCACCTATCCACATGTATCCCATACCATATACTGTTTTAATGTATTGAGAGTTATCTTTTTCAATTTTACTTCTAATTCTACTTATAACAGATGTTAAAGTATGTTCATCTACAAAATTAGCATCTATATCCCAAAGTTTTTCTAAAAGTATTTTTCTTGTTAGAATGTTTTTGGGATTTTCAATAAATAGTTTTAACGTACGGTATTCTAATGGCGTAAATACAATTTGATTTCCATTTATACATGCAGAGAGCTCATAAAAGTTAATCTTAAGATGTCCATCATCATAGCAATCTTGTTTTGTTTTCGTTGTAATATGGTTTAAAAATGCTCTTACTTTTTGTTTAAACACATTGATGTTAAATGGTTTTGTTATATAATCCAAAGCTCCAAGTTCATAACCCTTAATCATATCATGTTCCATATCATTGGCAGTTAAAAAAATTATAGGGATATCATAATTTTCTTTAATTTTCTTGCATAAATCAAATCCATTTTTATCTGGTAGATTAACATCTAAAATGACTAAATCAAATTTATGTTTAACAATAGATTCTAAAGCAGAGATAGCTGTAAATTTTGAAATAACCATATATCCCTCTTCATTTAAATTATACGATAGTGTTTTATTTAATATAGTATCATCTTCTACTACTAATATTTTTTCCATATATTCACTCCTTTTATGTTTGATATTCTATATAAAGTTAATTATAGACTCAAAATGTTGCTAAATTGTCATAGATAATATAAATTATTCATATAAATAAAATATTTAATAAATAATCTGCCCTAGAATTTATCATAGGACAGACTAATTATTAAAT
>NZ_JAGWCS010000040.1:0-31374 GCF_020657705.1 Clostridioides sp. ZZV15-6598
TTATGGGGGTTAGATTTATGAGTAAAGATGTAAAGGTAAAGCGCAATAAGAAATATGATACATTTAGTATAACTATGCAACTTCTTGCACTAACATTTTACTGGTATTACTTATTCTATACATTTCTTTTACACCATTTAAAGTTTGAAGTAAATTTAGACAAATTATTTTATCGCCCAAACTTACTGTATTTTCAATACTATCTAAAATTACACTTCTTCCTTCATCATATTTACCAGCATCATAATTTGAAATATAACTAGTATCTCTCAATATTCTTTCTAAATCTTCATCTCTAACATTATTCTTTTTGACATTTATATATAAATTATACATATTACTTATTAGTAATTGTTGATTCTCTAAGAAATCATCTTGATGTTCATCTTTGTATATAGTATTTATCAACATAAGTCTATCTTCAATAAGTGATGGCACTAATAATAGATTCTTTATATAATGAACATTTGTTGAGTTTTCAATAGATTTATTAACTTCATTAATTATATTTTTAACTATACCTTTATACACATCTATAACATGCTGATACCCCATTTTTGCATCATATGGTAAAACAAATTTATTTATTATTAATGCAATAATTGCACCTAATACCACATATGAAATTCTACTCATAGTTAAAACATTAGGGTCTCCCATAACTGCTGCTGAACCAAGAGCTGAAACAGTTACACACACTATCAGTTTTCTATAATCAACTACATATGAGTTTATGTATCCTGCTAAAAGTACTATTAATGACCTTAATGTATTATCTTTTATTATTGAAAATGAAACAATAAATATTACCGCTCCTACTAGTGTACCTTCTATTCTTTTTCTGGATTTCTGCAAACAATTCTCTGCATAAGGTTGTGTTAATGAAAACACAGTTAACATTATCCATCTTCCATCTTTTAAGTGAAAATAATCCATAATAAAACCTGAGATTGCTGTAGCCAAAGCGATTTTTATTGCATAAGAAAATCTTATAGATTTTAAATTAAAATGTTGCTTATATATTGATATTCTTTTAAATTCACGTGGTATCTTTATTTTTCTTTCAACTCTTTTTTCTTCTTTTGATTTTACTTTTTTGTACTCTAATAAAAATTCATATAGATTTTCTAAAACACTGTAAATTTCTTTCAAATTTATATTTTTAGTATCTTGAGCAACAACATAGTCTCTAAATCCAAGTATTTCTTTATCAGTTATCCTATCTTTATTTTCTAAGCACATCTTGATATAATTTACTTCTTTAGATACTACAGTTAAAACATCTTCTTTACTATTTGTACTACTTTCTTCTAGAATATTTTTTATATCTTCATCTTCAAATTCCTTAGTATCTGTTTTATATCTATCTAAGATTAAACTTATTCTTTCTAATGAAAATAATATATTTATTATATCCATTCCTTTAATACTAATAAAAAAGTCATCTTTTCTATTATCAAATATAACCATTTTAAGACCTTTTGATATAGAATTTATTGTGTAATTACAGCTATCTATTTTTCTCATATTAGACTTACTTACAGAATTATCATTGTTCATAATATTTTTTAAAAGATTTACTTTTTCCAACAACTCATCACATATAGATATTAATTCTTTATCACCAATTTTTTTCATTCTATTTCTATTCATAACAAATTGAGCAATCATTATGACAAGTGAACCACTAGCTAAAGCCGATAATCTTATAGGAAATTCGCTTAATCCTACAGGTATACTTATCATAAATATATACATAAGACCAAAAGGTACATATACAGCCCTTTTCAAGTCATAACTAAATAAATATCCTATTATAAATAATGCTATAAAATTTAATAAAATTCCTAAATACATATTTTGTACTGCAAAAAACGATAGTACTCCTAAAGTTACGTTTATTACCAAGTATTTTAGTAAATTTTTAATTGGAGAAATGGTTAAATCCCTTTCCAAAAGCATTAGCATAGCTGTTACTATAGCCACACCTATAAGTGTATTTTTACTTCCAAATAAAGCTATAAATGCAGATATAAATGCTATTATAAAAATAAACAATTTAGTTTTTGATATTATTAATTTTTTTGTCATCAAATACCTCCTTAAAAATTTCAACAAAGTCAATTTTATCACACTTATTATCGTATTCAAAATCGTCTTTTCTACGTGAGGATTCTAACTTTTTTAGTTGAAGTTCTAATTTTAATTCATATATTATCGAACTTTACAATGATATATATCATATATATTCATATGCCATCATACTTTTTTTCTTTCAAATATTTTTTTAAAAATTAAAAACAACACTCTCAATGATACAATATTTGTACTTATTGAGAGTGTTGTAAGATTTATCTAGCAAACTTGTTTTATTTTTTCTTTACCTAGTATATAAGTACCAAGTCCCATAAATAAAGCTCCTCCAACAATGTTTCCAAGTGTTACAGCTACTAAATTATAAATAGCTCCTCCAATGCTAACTGTTTGAATTGTTGGCGAAAATAATGAAACACTATAGATTGTCATATTTGCCACGCTATGTTCAAAACCTGCTGTTATGAAAGCAAATAAACATAGGAATATCATAATTATTTTTGCACTATCGTTATTAGTTCTAAATGAACATAAAACTGCAACACAAACTAAGATATTACACAAAACTCCTCTAAAGAAAAGAGACATAAATGGCATAGATGCTTTGGCTGCTGCTGTAGTTGCAAAAAATTCTGCTACAGGACCTTTATCTACTAAACCAGTTCCTACAAACATTATACCTAAAATCAAAGCTCCTATTAAATTTCCTACCCAACTATATATCCATATTTTAGAAGTATCTTTTATACTTACCCCTTTATTTAACATACCTGCAGACATTACCATATTATTTCCAGTAAATAGTTCTGTTCCTGTCATTACAACTAAACTAAGTGCTACTGCAAACGATAACCCCATCATTATCTTTGTCATAGGAGAACCTGCATCTGTCAAAATCCCTCCAATAGTAAATATCAAAAGTATACCAATACCTACATAAAGTCCTGCAAAAGCAGAAGACACTAAATATTTTATCTTACTTGTATTTAATAAATTTATTTTATTTATAGCTGCATTAGTTAATTTATCCAAAGTTTCTTTATGCATAATTCCCTCTTCCTTCTATTAAATTTATAATTTATTTAAATATATATTCTTATTATTTACAGATATTTAACACCACTCCAGTATATATTTTCATGTACTTTAGTTATTTCTTCAAATTGTACACCTTCAAGTGCCCATTTTTTAAATTCCATGAATCCAGTCCTGTCAATTATATATCCTATATGTTCTTTCCCTCCTGGTGCATCTTTATCTATATATTGCTCTACATATTTGTAAGTATTAAGTATTATTTTTATTATGTTATCTTCATCTGCCCATAAAAGAAAATCTTCTGCTAGTCTTGGGTTTTTCTTCCCTGTTCTACCCATTATAGCTAATCTATAGTATTTTTTTTCATCTCTAGTCCATGCATTTGTTGGGCAATTCAGTACACATTCTCCACAACCTATGCACTTGTCTCCATCTCTTACTACTTTATTATTTTCTGTTTTTAATGCTCCAACAGATAGTTTTGAACATTTTTTTACACATGCTCCACAATTCACACATCTATCTTTTTCATATAGTGGCAATGTCATTCCTATAATTCCAAAGTCATTCATTCTAGCTTTTATACAGTCGTTTGGACATCCAGTCAATGCTACTTTAAAATGTAAATCATTTGGAAAGATTGCTTTTTCTATTTTTTTTGCAAATTCAGTTGTATTATACTGTGCTTTTGGACAGACTTTATTACCTATACAGGCAGCTATATTTCTTGTACCTGCTGCTGGATAGCCTGCATTTTTCTCATTTTGATTTATATTCATTTTTTCAATAACAGGTTGTATGATATTGTTTATTTCTTCCATATCTTCCATATCTATTCCTAAGATTTCAAAGCCTTGTCTTGTAGTTATATGTATCTGACCATTCCCATATTCATTTGCAATCTTAGAAACTGTAATTAAACTTTCAGGGTCAATAAGACCTCCTGGTACTCTAACTCTTAAAGAAGTTTTATATTTTGTTTTTGTAATTCTGTAAGCATTTTTCATTACTTTTTTAGTATTTAAATCTCTTATCACAAACTCCACCCCCTAATCAATAAGATTTTTAGCATATGAATAATCAAATACTGGTCCATCTAAACATATATAAGTATCATCCATCTTACAGTGTCCACATTTTCCTATTCCACAACACATTTTTCTTTCATAAGAAACCCAAATATTTTTTTCGTCTAAATCTCTTTTTAAAAACTCTCCTACTGTAAATTTCATCATCATTGGAGGTCCAACTACAATTGCAGAAGTATTATTTATATCTTTTATATCTAAATCTGGAATATATTTTGTTACTAATCCTACATTTCCACTATAATCCTCATCAGCTCCATCTACAGTAACTAAAATATCCAGTTTTTCACTCCATCTCTTTAAGTCCTCTGCAAATAGAACATCTTTTGGTGATTTAAATCCAACTATTAATTTAAACTTTTCACACTTATCTTTGTTATTATAAAAATATTCAACTATTCCTCTTACAGGGGCTAATGCACTTCCTCCTGCTACTACTACGATTTCTCTTCCTTCATATAAAGATACATCAAATCCATTTCCATAAGGTCCTCTTATAAAAAACGAATCCCCTTCTTTGTAATTGAATAATTCACTAGTAACTTTACCTACATTTCTTATTGTAAAATCAATATAATTTTCTCCATATCCTGATACTGATATTGGACTTTCACCATATTTAGGTATAGATATTTCATAGAATTTTCCAGGCAGTACACCTTTTGTATCGCAATTCACTTTAAATGTCCATTCTTTATCAGTATGTTTAACTATATCTAGTATTTTTGCACTTACTGGTATATATGAGTTCATTTATATCTCCTCCTTACTAGTTACTAAATCATTTATTTTTTCTATACATTTTGAAAATGATATATATTGTGGACAGGCATCATCACATCTTCCACACCCAACACACATGTTATATCCAAATCTTTTTTTGAAATCATTTATTTTATGCATAGTTTTAAATCTCATTCTTTCTCCTTGTTTTTTTCTGAAAGAATTTCCACCTGCTATATCTGTATATCCATCTACTTGACATGAAGCCCAAACTCTTCTTCTCTCACCTACATTTTCGTTTTCCTTATAAAAAATATCCTGCATTGTAAAGCACGAACATGTTGGACATACAAAGTTACATCTTCCACATCCAATACATCTTGTGTCATATTCATCCCATATTGGATTTCCTATCATCCCATTAGAATCAATATTTTCTGGTACATCTACAGAAATTAAATTTTCCGTTACATGACTGACATCAAATTCTGCTGCCTCTCCATTAAATACTTCAAATTCATTGTCTTTTATATCTAAGTACAATGTTTCTCCTTCTATATTCAATCCAAGTGAATAGTTATCAGTTTTATTAGAATCCATACTTACACAAAAACAATTTCTAAAACTCTCTTTACATCCTACAAGTGCAAATTTTATTTTTTCTCTAATATGTTTATAAAAATAATCTTTTTCTTCTCCATTATTTAAATATATTTCATCTAGTCTCTTTATTCCATTTATGTCACAAGCTCTTAGAAAAATTAAAATCTTTTTATTGTCTAAATCGCTTTCCTTAAATTCTTTTTCAGTAAAGTAAAATAAGACTTGATTGATAGGAAGCACTACTTCTTTTGGTGAAAAGTTTGATTTTTGAGCAAATTCCATTTCTTCAAAAGTGCTTACTTCCTTGTATCTTATCATGTCAGTATCTGAAAAAGTACCTTTAAATGGTATCATGACTGGTGCAAATATTCTGTAGTCTTTTTTTAGGGAATTCAGACCTTCATTGAATTTGGATGAATCTAATTTTAATTTCATTTTTATCACCTTTCTTATATTTTAGTTTTGCTTACTTATTATCTTGTTTAAATCTTAACACTTTCTTTTAGATACTTCCGTGACAATTATCACAGTTTTAAAAATAATAAAAAAAATATTACTAGAGTTTATTAAGCTCTAGTAATATTTTTATAACAGTTATAACTTTAAATTAAAAATCTCTTCTTTTAAATACAAGCTTCTCAAATGATTCTATCTCCATAGGTCTTGCAAAGTAAAATCCTTGTCCAATATCACAACCTGCATTTTTTAATAAATTTAATTGACCTTCAGTTTCTATTCCTTCAGCTACAATTAGCATATCTAAATCCTTACCTAATGTAATTATATTCTTTATAACTTTTTCTCCACGTGTAGATGTAATTGTCTCATTTAAAAATTCTCTATCAATTTTCAATACATCTATTGGCAATTTTTTCAAAAGACTGAGCGAAGAATATCCACTTCCAAAATCGTCCATAGATACAATAAATCCAATATTATGTAAATCATTTAGAATATCTAAAATCATACTTATATTTGACAAAAATAAACTTTCTGTTAACTCAAGTTCTATTAGATGTGCTGGTATATTATGCTTATTTATTAAAGATTTTAAGCTAGTTACTATATTTCTATTATTTAAATGAATTCTTGATACATTTATAGAAATTGGTGGTGGCTTTATTCCATTTTTTCTCCATTTTGACATTGTACTAAATATATTATCCCAAACATACAAATCAAGTTTTTCTATAAATCCATTTTTCTCAAACAGTGGAATAAAATCATTAGGAGGTATAGTTCCTTTAATTGGATGAATCCAACGAACAAGAGCCTCTGCACCTACAACTTCCTCTGTTATAAGGTTAATTTTAGGTTGCAAATAAACTACAAACTCTTTATTTAAAAGTGCATTATCCATATTATTTTCAATTTCTTTTTCACGAAGTATAGAAATCCTTATTTCATCATCATAAAAAGCAACTTTACTTTTATAATTAGTTTCTATTGTTTGGCAAGCTATCTTAGCCCTATCAATCATTACATCAATATTTACATCATCTCTATCAATTAAATACGCTCCACATTTAAGTATTATATCTATTTTAAATGTATTTTCTTTATCATCATTTACAACCTCAAAAAAATCATTTGCTCTTTTTCTTAAATTTTCTATATTGCTTTTTTTAGTCATTACAATAAATCTATCGTCTGATAATCTTGCATATATTTCATCCTTAAAAACACTTTCACCTATTTTTTTTGCTATATATTTTAAAATATTATCTCCAAATTCAAAACCAAACATATCATTTATATATTTAAATTTATCTATATTGATATAATATATAACAAAGTTATCTGTTCTATATTTCTCAAAAAGCTTGTTAGCATCAATTTTAAATTTTAGTAAACTCCTTATTCCTGTTACTTCATCAACATATGCTATCTTTTTTAATTTATTCATTTGTATCTTATAATTTACAATAAATATTCCAAAAACTATAAATATAAGAAATGATATTATTAAAACAAATGCCATAATATTATGTTGTATAAAATCTAATAGAGTGACCTTATGTTCTAAGTACTTTGTACTACCTGTAATTGCAATTGCAACCTCTTCTTCTGTAACTCTATTAATAGATTTGTTGAGTATTGACAACAATGCAGGATTTGCTTTTCCAGAAACCCCTATTCCAATATCCACGACTTGATTTTTTATTGGCATAAACATAAGCTCATCAAATTCTTCAGTATTAATTATATTATTTAGTATATAGTTGCTTCCTATAAATACATCACATTCTTCTTTCTTGACAGCTTCAATACATTTACTAGCATTTGGATAAAAACTTACTTTTTGATTTGGATAATATTCTTTTACAAATGATTCTATACCTGTCCATTTAATCATTGCTACTTTAGTTTTTTCATTCATTCCAATATCATTTTTTGCCAAACCTAACATAGTAGTTTCAAGGTATCCATCAGTAAATACAATATTATGCTCTAACTCAGTACTCCGTGACATAAACATATTTGCACAAATATCTACCTCACCATTTTCAACCATTTTTAAGCCATCAGAAAAATTATCTACCTTTATATATTCAAACTTTAAACCAGAGTTATTTGAAATTGATTTTAATATATCTATTGATATACCTTTGTAGGAATTTGTATTTTTATCATAAAAAGATAGTGGTGATGTATCAGGACCTGATACAACTTTTATTATAGGATGTTTCTTTATATATTTTTTTTCCTCCAAAGTAAATACTTCTGTGGATATTGCAGTATCCTTATAATGTTTATTAAATAAATTACCATCATAATATATATCTTCTCGCTTAATCTCATTTAATGCATAATTCAAACCATCTAGTATTTTTTTGTTTCCTTTAGTTGTTGCATAATAAATAGGCTCTGATGAAAAACGTAATACTACCTTTGTATTTGGTATATCTCTGATGCTTCCTGTAAGTATCATATCAATGGTTCCTTTTTCAAGTTCCTTTTGAAGTTCTTCTGCACCTTCTATGTACTTATATTTTACAGATATTTTATTTTTTTTACAGTATTCATCAAATACACTTTTAAAATGATTATCTGAAACTGTACCTACTACTTTTCCATCAATCTCTTTTAGATTATTATAAGATATTGTATTGTTTTTGGAGTTCACATACAATGCTCCATATTCATATCCAAAATTTAAATTCGTATAATCATAGTATTTTTCACGTTCTTCATCCTTTTGCAATGCTCCAAATATATCAATTTGTCCCTCTTTAAGCATTTCTAGACCTTGACCCCATCCACAAGGTATATATTCTAATTTCCAATTATTTATTTTAGCTATTTCATTCATATAATCATATGTATATCCATATAATTGACCATCTTTTGTAACAGAAATTCCATAACTAGGCCAATATCCAACTCTCACTTTTTCTTTCTCAGAAGCGGCTAAAACAAATGATGTATTTAATATAAGTAAAAAAATAACCATAGTAATAGTAAATCTATATTTTCCATTCATAGTATTCCTCCATTTATAACTAAATCATATCAAGATAGTTAAAGTATTCTTATTTAATTTAATATCCTTTTCATTTAAAAACTTAAATCATTCATTTAAATTTTAAATAGAGTCATTAAATATAATAAATCTATCTTTTCCTTGATTTTTTGAATAATAAAGAGCTTTATCTGCTTTTTCATATAATTCAATAAAAGATGTTCCATGATTTGGCATAATGGATATTCCAATACTACAAGAAACTTTATATGACTTATTTACTCCAGTATAATAATTTCTAAATGCATTACATAACTCAATCGCTTTATTTTCAATAAATTTCATATCCTTCATATTTTTTATGAAAACTACAAACTCATCTCCACCAATACGTCCAATTATATCATCTTCTCTAAAAATAGACGTTAATTTTTTTGAGACTTCAACTAAAACTTTATCACCAAAGGCATGTCCTAAATTATCATTAATAGCTTTGAAATCGTCTAAATCAATAATAAAAAATGCATGACTACTTTCTTTAGCCCTGTCTAAACTCAAAAATCTCTTTATTAGAGTCTCAGTTGTACCTTTATTATAAATTCCTGTTAATATATCACGTTCAGCTTTAAATTTAAGCTCAATCTCTTCTTTTTTCTGTTTATCTATATCTTTAATGTATGCAAATCCTTTAAGTTGATTACTTTGTGGGTCTTTAAGTAAATGCATTGTACAAAGTTCCCACAAAAGCTTACCATTAGTGTCATATCTTCTATACTCTAACTTTAACTCATTTACTCCCTTATTATATGAATCTAAGACATTTTCATAGTAAAATACTTTTTTAAAATTTTCTCTATCTGAAATAAAAACTATATCATCAACAATAGCCTCCATTACTTCAGAATATTTTCCAGCAGGTCTTAAACCTAAATTATTATTAGACTTTATATTACTTGATATAAATTTATCTTGAGAAAAATTAACTTCATATATAGCAATTGCTTCAGACAACATAGCTTTTCTATATTGCTCTTCTTGATTATATTGCATTTCAGCTTTTTTTTGCTCATTTATGTCTTCTAATAGACCTATCGCTCTAATTGGAATATCTGTTCCATTAAATAAATTAGTTAGAGTCATTCTATTCCATATATATTTTCTATTGACTAGTTTTGTTTTTATTACAGATACTACACTTTCTTCACCTTTTTCCATTTTATTAAAAGATTCTTTAAACACATCAACAAAATCAGGATGTATTATCCCAGAATCTATAAAATATTCTATGCCATTTTCAATATTTTTTTGTAGTCCATATATTGAAGAGACATCACTAGAGATATGTATAGATTTTGTATGCATATAATAGTCAAATACTATGTTAGAAGTCTTAGATAAGGCTATTCTAAGCCTTTCTTCATTAATTTTAAGTTCTTCTTCTGCTCTTTTTAAATCTGTTATATCAACCAATACACAGTAGAAATACTCTTTTTCATCAGAATCTTTTATGAGTTCACACTTATTTACAACCCACACAAAATTCCCACTCTTGGTAATCATTCTATACTCTATTTCAACTACTTTTGATTCTAATATTTGAAGTGCAAATTCCTTTTTCACTCTATCTACATCATCTTTATAAATTACATCGTAAAAATTATTATTAAACATAGATTTTATCTCTTCTTTAGTATATTCAAACAGGTCAATAAATCCATCACTTAAAAACACAAATTCATATTTTTCACCTACACTACATTTAAAAACACCGCCTGGTATATTGTTAGTTAGCGAAGATATCTCTAAATTTGCTTTTACAAGTTTTTCTTTGGATTTTTTCTCTTTATAAAATACAATTAAAATCAAAACTGAAAGTGCTATGAAGTTTTTAATAGTTAATATAATTGCAAGTTTATTTATCTTAGAAATCTCTTTCACTATCAAAGTCTTTGGAATAAAAGACAATACATACCAATCATTTAAACCAACTGGAGTATATGTGGCATATTCCTCTTTTCCTTTAAATTTATATTCTAAAAATCCACTTTTCTTATTTGATATATCTTCAATAAAGTTTTTATAACTGTAATCTTCTCCAATATAAATAAAATCAAAAAAATCATTAACATTCTTTATAGTGTCATCAGTTTTTCCTGGAGTAGATTTTGAGACAAGATTTCCCGACTTTTCAAATATATATGTACTTCCTTCTCCATTAAAACTAGTCACATCTATAAATTCACCTAATTTACTTGTATAATAAGAACCATACAGAACTCCAGTCACTTCACCATTTTTGAATATGGGAGACGCTACTATAAAACTATTTTCATTGTTAACAGATGATTTTATGATTTCTGATATATTACTTTCCCCTTTCATTGCCTTCTTAAAATAGCTATGTTGCGATATATTATAGACCTTTCCATCACCTGTATAGGCTGTACCATCTGGATATGCAATGTAGATTTTTTCAAAATCAGATTCCTTTGATACATCATTTAATAATTTCATTATATCTTCTTTCTTCATACCCTCTGACTCTGAAACAATTTTAGAAATACTATTTATAAACTTTGTTAGTGAGTTAAGCTTAACATTTATAGTATTTGAACTTTGCGATGATAACTCTTCTAAATGCATCTTTTTACTTTTTTCTACTAATGAATTAACATTATAGGTAAAATCCCAAAGAGAAAACATCACAAATACACATATAAAAATCAGACCTAAAGCATAACCAATGAATTTTTTATTTTTCATTTTGATACATCCCTTTCTGCGTATAGAAGCTGTGTCAACATCTGTATATTTACTATTCATATTAAATTAATTATACTATCAGAATTCAGCTGTTTCAATAAACTTAAGGTAAATAATACCATTTTAGATAAATAAAAAAGAATCTATAAATAGATTCTCTTAATAATATCTTTATTTAATTATAACTAATTGTTTTTAAAGTATTTTGATAGCTCGCTTTCTTTTACATAAAAACCTTTATTATCAATCTTGATAAGTTCTTCTTTTTGCAATACTTTTATCATTCTAGAAACTGTCTCTCTTTTACAACCAAGCATATCCGCTAAGTATGTAACTGTAAGATTTACATTTAATAACGTCCATTCTCCACAACAAACTCCAAATTCTTTACTTAATCTATATAATTTTGCTGCTAATTTCTTATCTACTTTTATAGATATTGAATTTTTTAACTGTCTATATAAACGTCTTGTCCTTCTCTCCATATAAGAAATAATATCTTTTGTAAGTTGAAAATCATTTTTCATAATTTCTGTAAATTCTTCGATACTATAATAAGATACAATTGAATTTTCAAATGCCTCACATCCAACAGCAGAATTCTTAGTAAAATCAAAGGTAATGTCATTTATAATTTCTCCATTATTTAATATGAAAATCACCTTTCTCTCACCATTTTCGCTTATCTTAAAAATAGATACTTTCCCATCTAAAAGTACATATACTCTGTCTAATTGTTCTTTTTCATAAAATAAAATTTCTTTTCTTTGTAATCTTTTTAGTTTAGCTTTTTCTTTAAGTTGATTCTTAGTTTCACTACATAAATTATTAAAAAGCATTACTTCGTCAATATTATAGTCTTTTAATTTAGACATGTAAAATCTCCTCATTACTAAATTTTTAAGAAAACCACATAAAGTATTACAAATATCTGATTTTATTCATTTTTAAACAGTTTTATAGCATTTGTAGTCTTGATTTTTCTTTCAATAGCTTCATTTGAAAGTTCTTTTACTACCTGTGTATATACTAAATCAATAATAAAAAATTGTGCCAATTTAGAAGATATTGAACCTGTTTCTAATACAGTTTCTCCTGATACATAAGATAAGTGCACATCTGAAATATCCTTTAATTCAGAATTTTTATTTTCAGTAATGGATATAATTTTAGCATTATTAGCTCTTGCAAGTTTTACAGTTTTTATAATTTCTTCAGTTTCCCCAGAATGAGAAATTGCAACTATTAAATCTCCTTCTTCCATTATAGAAGACATCATTATCATAGTGTGACTACTATCAAAACTTACACAATTAAGCCCAATTCTCATAAACTTATAGTTTGAATCTTGTGCTATTATCCCTGAATATCCAATACCTATAAAGTAAACTTTTTTAGCATTTATTATAAGTCTTGCACAGTCATGAACATCCACACTATTGATTATCTCAACAGTATTCTCTAAAGTAGTTATATTTGAGTTTAAAAGTTTCTTAGCTGTATCTAACGCTGGCTCATCATTTTGTATATTCTTGTTTATGATATTTTTTTTATTACTACTTGATATTTCTTGTGCTAAAGTAACTTTAAAGTCTTGCAAACCATTAAACTTCATTTTTTTGACAAATCTAGTTATAGTTGCTTCACCAATATTACTCTCTTTAGCAATTTGTGATATTGGTTTATAAAATACATCCTCTATATTTTCTTTTATATAAGCTATCAATAATTTATCTGACTTTGTGACTTTAAAAGTTGGTGATTCTAATTGTTCTAAAATACTCATTAAAAAACCTTCTATTCTCTATATTTTGTTTAAAAAATTATATAATGCCCCAAGCATACCTGCATCATTTTGTCTCTTTGCAAATTCTACATTAGTATTTTTATAAACTCTTTCTATAAGAACTTCCTTTAATGCTCTATCTATTTTAGGTTTTAGAAATTCTTCTTGTGCCATTATTCCACCACCTAAAATTACAACTTCTGGATTTATTACATAACATATATTTGCAATACCAATTGCTAATGATTTTATCATATTATCCAATTCTTTTAAACAATCTTCGTCATTATTCTTTGCTAAATCAAAAATTATTTTCCCATTTAAGTCATTTTCATCCATATTTTTTATTTTTGCTATTTTTTTCACCAAGCTGCTAGTTGATGCCAACTCTTGGAAAGTACTTCCATCCATATTCATATATCCTACTTCACCAGCACTATTACTAAATCCATTTATAAGCTTATTATTTATTATAACACAACCACCAATACCAGTACCTATTGTCATACATATAGAAGAAGTTGCTCCCTTCCCTGCTCCAAGCCACATTTCACCAAGTCCAGCACAATTAACATCATTTTCAACTTCACATTTTATATTAAATTCTTTTTCTATCTCTTTCTTTAACTCCATACCTTTATAGCTTGGAATTAATTCTTCTAATGCAAATACTATCTTACCTTCAATCGGGTCAACCATACCTGCAGTTGATATACATATCCCCTCAATATCATTTTCTTTTATATATTTTTTAACTATTTTCTTTATTTTAGATAATATTCCTGGCCCACCTTTTTCTTTTGCTTCAGTATCTAAACTTGATTTATCGATTATTAACCCATCTTCTCTAATAAATCCATATTTTATTGAAGTACCTCCAATATCTATACAAACATAATTTTTCATAACATATCTCCATACAAATTATTTTTATAACCAATATTACTAATTAAAATTTTATATTACATAAATTTTTTATTTATTTTTTCCAACTCACAGACATATTTTCTCGCTTCTGATAAATCTATAGTATCCTTTAATATAATTTTTCCCTCAGTTATATGATATTTATAAATATTCTTACATAAATCTTCTCCTAACATATTAAGACCTTCTTGACTATAATGTACATCATCAATAGTTAAACCTTGGTCATGAAATTTCATAGCGATTTTACTACCTATACTTAATGTGTCACATTCATTACAAGCAAATTCTTGCGCTACTGCAATCCGTCTTGTTCTAACAAAATATTCATCTTCTCCAAGCCAATAACCAGTTAAACTAACAAACATTTTATCAATCATACATTCTTCCTTAAGTCTATATGCAATTTTTTTTAGACTCTCTTTATAGTATAAAACATCACTACCATATTTTGCATCACTTTCACCTTGAATCCAAATAACATATTTATTTGATATTTTATAATCCTTGCTTAAAGTATTACACCCTGCATTAAATTTTTCTATAGTGTCATTTAAAAACCAGTTATTATCATGATTCCAATTTTTTATTCTTGACCCATCCTTTGCATTGTGTATAAAACAAACTTTATTACCTGTAAGTCTATTCCACTCATTTGAAAATGCAGGTGCTATAGTCCCATCCCCTTCAGAAGTCTCTAATTCACATCTCATGTTTATAATCTCGTCAGTACTTAAGTATTCAAAACAATTCTCGTTTGGAATAACACTGTCTTTTGGATTTCCCAAGCCTCTAGCATTACTTTGTCCTATTAATAAAAATACATCTATATTATCCATAAATTAACTCCTCTATACAATTCTAAACTTTTTAATGCCTGTTTAAATTTTCCTATAAAAAACTAAGGCTGAAAATAGTAATCTAACTAAAATTTACGAAATCTCACTAATCGCTGAAAGTTAAATCACTATTTTCAGCCTTAGCGGTTATATAAATTTTCATTATCTAACCAAAACCTTAAAAATAGCTTTTTTGATATTTTCTTTTTCTGAAACTTTTATTGCTGTCATATGTGCATCTTCTGGATAACATACTAAGAAATCACCTTTTCTAAGTTCAACATATCCATTATTTTGCCCATTAAGAGGTAAAAAGTCACTATCTTCCTCATATGCCTTTTGCTCTAAATTTTCTATAAAATTTAAGTCTATTCTTTCGCATCCATCTAGCATCAAGTGTACATCTATATATTTCTTATGAGCTTCCCAGAATCTTTCTTCTTTTTCACAAGTTTTATACTCAACGATATTTACAAAGATGTCATCACCATCTATTGTATGAGTCCCTTTTTCGTAATCTATCAATGAATTTTCTTTAGCATATTCAAAACACTTAAGTAAATCTTCATGCAATGTTGAATATGTCTTACTATGATTTATACTTCCAAATATCATAAGCACTATCTCCCTATATAATTTTAAATACATTCTACTTTTAGATTTTTTACATATAAATATCTTTATACATTCTTATAGAGTAACTAGATTATTTATATATCTGATAACTCTAATCTAGCCACTCTATAAGATAATTTCTTATTTAAATTCTATATTATTTTTCATAATAAACTGTAGTTTCAGCTTTTGGTAAATATACTTTTGCTTTAACTTTAGATTCTATTGCACTAAATACTGTTCCTACTACTACAGAAGTAGTTATTGTTATTAGAGAATAAGCCCAAGAAGTTACTTCTGGTAATTTGTATTTTAGATAAACAACTAAAATTGCTGATACTGCAAATCCAACATATGCTCCCATTTTAGTTGCTCTTTTACAAAACGCACCAAGTACAAATATTCCTGCTAAAACGCCTAAAACTAGACCCATAAAACTATTGAACCATTCATATGCTGACTTTATTTCTCCATTTGCTAAGATTATTGCAACAACTATAGAAAGTATACCTACTCCTAATGATATATATTGTGCTACCTTAGTTTGTCTTTCCATACTCATATCTTTTGTTATAATAGTTTGTATATCTAAAGTCCAGCTTGTAGCAACTGAATTAAGCCCTGTTGATAAAGTTGACTGAGATGCTGCATATATTGCTGCAAGTAGTATTCCTGTTATACCTACTGGTAATTCATAAGCTATATATGATGCAAATACTTGGTCTTGTTGAACTGTTTGTGCTAAATCTGGGTTTTGAGTATAGTATATAAATAAACAAGTTCCAATTAGATAAAATACTGTTGCAAGTCCCATTGATAAAACACCATTTCCATATGTCATTTTATTAAGTTGTTTTATATCAGTTGTTGTAGTAAATCTTTGAACTATATCTTGACTTGATACATATGATGAAAAAGTATTAAGACCAGCTCCAACAAATATTATAAATGCACTTGTAGATAGTATATTTTTATCAAACATAACTTCATTTGTTGCTAAGAATTTATGACCACTTGTAAGAGTATCCATCACTGTTCCAAATCCACCATTTATACTTGATATTAGATAGAATAGTGTACCTGTAACACCCACTATTAGTACCATACCTTGTATAAAGTCAGTCCATAAAACAGCTTTTAAGCCACCTGTATATGAATAAATTATTGCTATTACACCCATAACTATTATTAACACATTTACAGGTATCCCTGTAAGACCTGCTAAAACTACTGATGGTAGATACATTATTATAGACATACGTCCTATTTGATATATTATAAACATTAAAGCTCCAAGCACTCTAAGACCTTTACTTTCATATCTCATTTCTAAGTACTCATATGCAGTATCTATTTCTAATCTACTATATAAAGGTAAGAAGAATTTTATCGTTAAAGGTATAGCTATAAACATACCTAATTGTGCAAACCATAAAATCCATGTTCCACCATAAGAATTACCTGCTAGTGATAAAAATGATATTGGGCTTAATAATGTAGCAAATATTGACACTGATGTAACCCACCATGGAATAGTTCCATCACCTTTGAAGAACTCTTTTCCTTTCATTTCCTTCTTTGAAAATAATAATCCTGCAAATAAAACTGCCAATAAGTAAACTACTAATATTGCAAAATCTATCCAAGTAAATCCTACCATTTGACTAATCCTCCCATACTAAAAGTATTATTAAAAATACTTTCTGTATATTTCTTTCGCTCTTGATTTCATTTCATCAGTTGCTTCCTTCATAGGTTGTCTACAATATCCAGCTTCAACACCTTGTTCTTCAAGTAGTAATTTAATTGTTTGATATAGGCCATTTCCTAATATATCTGTTATTAAATCATTAGTCACATGTTGCACTTCAAGTGCTTCTGATATTTTTTCATTCTTAGTTAATTCAAATATTTGTCTAGCTCTGACACCGTTTACATTAAATGTAGAACCAATTGCCCCGTCTACACCTAAAACTGTAGCTGGTAACATCATTTCATCAAATCCTGCAAATATTAATTTATTTGGGAATGTTTTTCTCATTCTTTCTAGTAAATAGAAATCTGCTGCTGTAAACTTAACACCTATTATTTTTTCATTTTCAAATAATTCCCCAAATTGATCTAAACTCATATCAACACCAGTTAAAAATGGTATAGAGTATATTATTAATCTATTGTCTACAGAATTTATTATTGTATTATAGTAGTGTTTTATTTCTTCAAAATCGAATTTATAGTAAAAAGGTGTAACAGCACTTATAGCATCATATCCTAGATCAGTTGTAAATTTAGCAAGTTCTACAGCTTCTTTTAAGTTAACTGAACCAACTTGAGCTATTAACTTTATTTCTTCTTTCACTTCATCTTTAGCTATTTCAAATATTTTTTTCTTTTCATCAGTTGAAAGCATGAAGTTTTCTCCTGTACTTCCACCTACATAAAGACCATCTATTTTACAAACATCTATATTATGTCTAATTATTTGTCTTAACCCTTTTTCGTTTATATTTCCTTCCTTATCAAATGAAACTAATAATGCTGAATAAATTCCTTTCATATCTGTTGTTCTCATATCTTTACCTCCAATTTTAATTTTCAAATATAGTTAAATATAATAAATTTTTAATTTATAAATTAATTTTTAATTAATTTCAATTGCTTTAACAAATTTTTCTGTTATCAATTGTGGTCTTGTTATTGCTGAACCTACAACTGATGAGTGAACTCCAAGTTCAAAGACTTTTTTTAAATCTTGAGGAGTATTTACCTTTCCTTCTGCTATTACAGGTATTTTTAAATCTTTAACCAATCTTTCCATCAGTACAAAATCTGGACCATCTAAAGTTTCTGTATATGGAGTATATCCAGATAATGTAGTTGAAACGCAGTCTACACCGTATTCTTGTGCCTTGACGGCTTCATCATAATTTGAAATATCGGCCATTACTAAAACATTATTTTCTTTTATATAATTTATAATTTCTTTCAAATCTTCGTTGTTTGGTCTAACTCTATTAGTAGCATCCAGTGCTATCATCTCACATTCTGTTGTTAAAAGTTCATCTACTTCTTTTTTAGTTGGTGTTATATATATATCTGAATCTTCATAATTTCTCTTTATGATACCTATGACAGGAAGTCCAGTAACTTTTTTTATTTCAATAATATCATCAACTCCTTGAGCTCTAATTCCAACTGCTCCACCTTCCTGAGCAGCTCTAGCCATTCTACCCATTATAAAAGAACTATGAAGAGGTTCATTTTCTAAAGCTTGGCATGATACTATTAGTCTTCCCTTTACCTTATCTAGCATTTTTTTGATTACCTCATTTCTGAAATTTATTTTCTTAATTTATGTATTAATAATAACATGAAAACTTTTTCTTTGCAATATTTTTTCATATTTTTTTATTATTTCTATTTTTTTATAGATTTATTCCAAACATTTCCTTGTTATTCATAGTTTTAAGAAAATTTATTTCATTTTTTTGGTTTTTATTTTCATTTAAATATAGATACAAATAATTTAAATAAAAAAACCCATGTATACAATACATAGGTTCCCCAATACTATTCTAAATCCATAATAATTTTTCTACCACAACATGGACAAAACTCAGATTCTGAATCTATTTCACTTTCGCAATAACCACAAACTATAAAATCATCATAATCATTATCTAATTCAAATTTTCTACCACATTCAGCACAATATTTGTCATTTATATTTCCAACATAACCACATTCACAAGTTACATTACTTTCTGCAATTTCCATTTCATTGATTTCCATATTTTTTTCATAAATTATCTTATCAAGTTCTAACAACTCATCACAGAATTTATCAAAACACTCATCATCAATAGAATTTTCTCTAATTTTTTGGTAAGTCAACATTCCCATTTCTAAAAATAGCTTACTCTTCTTTTCTTGAATATCATCAATTTCTCTATTTATCTTTGATTTTTCCTTATATAATTCAATCTTAAATTTTCCATTACCAAATCTTTTTTTAACCTTAGAAAATTTATCATCTACTGTCTTTTTATTATTTTCTTCCATAGAAGTTTCCTCCAATCATATTTAATCAGCTGAGTTTAGCTTATATCCTATTAAAGATATCACAAAACTGTATATAAATGAAATTATAATAGTTGAGAACACTTTAAATTGCATAACTAGAGTTGTTCCATAACTAGTCGTATTAAAGAAATTAATATTACTATCAAGTATAAACGTGCTAAACAAAGCTAACATACCCATTAAAAATGCATAATATATGCTAAATATTATTATAGGTTTAATACTATGTGTTTCGTATTTAAATCTTAACTTATATCCATTTAATAAAATTATTAATGCAGACAAAGCTCCCATTGCATAAAACATTAATTTAGTATCTCCAAATAAAGAAGATGAACCTAAGCTAAAGATTGACAATGTTGAATTTATTATTGTTACCGAAATTCCATTTGCAAAAGCCCACATATAGCTCGCAATTTGTGGCAATATAGCAAATAAATCGATTCCACTTGAGTAACTACTCATATTCAATTCATTTAAATAACTACTATCAGATATAGTTAATATAAAAAGTATTGCTAACACTAAGGCATATCCTAATATAAATATTTTAATAGCATTTGAAAAAAGGGACATATACATATTTTCTTTTTCATAGCTTTTTCTATAATTAGTTATATATGTACATATAAATCCTAATACAAATCCATTTAAAAGTGCACTAAAAAATTCGTAACTATACTCTAAAGCATATCCATATTCTAACATACTATGTGAGCTAGTTTTAACATTAGTAAAAATACATAAAATAGCTAAAATTAATCCATAAAAAATTCCAACTCCAAGAGAATTAGCTAATGTAGTTTTTGAATCCTTACATCTTTTTCTCATAAAAATTAGATTTGATATAATTAATCCTAAAACAGGAATTATAAGTAATATTAACAAGCCTATATTTGCACTTATAAATCCAGAACCCATCATGGTAGACATAGATACGCTGATTTGCCCTAGGTTAAGAGCTAAAATTATATGTGCTGGATTTATCATATAACTGATATCATTAAATTGAATAGTAATTATAGCCTTAAATATTAACGAAATAACCAGCAATATAAATATAGTTGAAAAAGTCGTTAAAAATATCCCTCTTATATTTGCGTGATATGAGAGTTCTTTTATTTTAGATTTTAAGTCAAGTTTTGTTTCGCTTGATTTTAATGATACTGTTTCATAAAGTTCATTTCCACAAAATTTACAGTAATTATCTTTAGGATTATTTTGTTTGTTGCAACTAGAGCAAATTTTATCTTCTTTAGTTTCAAGTGTAAGGTTATTATTTTTTATTTTTCTAGTTGGTTTACCTGTTTTTTTAGAATAGTTGCTATATGAATAATTCATGTTATCTATTTTTTTTTCATCCATTTTTTCCCTCCAAGTTTTACCATTGTCAATTATCAAATATAACTATATCATATAAAACTTAATTATACCTTAATTGGATATATTTATCTATTTTGTTTGTTTATTGTTGTTATTTTTTCACAAGTGTTGGTATTTCAATAATTTATTAAGTTTAGTTTTGTTGTTTATGTTTTATTATGCTTAATTTAAATTTATTCTATTCTTTATTTTCGGTGGCAAGATGGTGGCAAGTTAAGTTTTGCCACCATTTATTTTTATTTGTAATAAATATAGTTCATTAATATAAATTTATTGTTTAATCTGAAGGTTGCAATTAAATAGCTATTTCCACCTTGATATTCTGTTATAATCTCTATTAATTTTATTTTAATCATCTCTCATTTTAGATATAAAAATAAAGCTGCAAAAACACCTTGTCTCATTATCATATCTGTTAGTGAATTTAAATTCATTATTTACATATTTTCAATAAAAAAAGATACACTTAGCAATCTATTGTTTATTTGTTTATAAAATCTAACGCTTTATAAAGTGTCTCAAATCTATCATTACCTTTTATCATAGTATATTTTTCTTTAGTCATAGAACTTATCTTCTCACAGGCTCCTGACCCTACAACATATAAATTCTCTGTTTGATATGCTTTATAATCTTTTATATCACAAACTCTACATTCACTTTCTTTGTAATTCCAACTAATTACTTCCGCTGGTATTCTATCAACTTCTCCATCATAAATTACTGTATGTTTAATCAATTTACCCACTACCTCACTATATATGTTCTTATTTAATATACCTTCTGCAATTAATTTTGCTACTGTATTTTTACATCTAATATAATAATCTGTATCTGACTTGCTATCTACAAAGCATACTTCAATCAATATTGCTGGTGCTTTTGTATGATTAAGCCAGTAAAGATCTCTTACATCAGATTTGGCACCTCTATTTTCAAATACTGTTGCTAATTTCTTATTAACTCTATCAGCATACAACTTGCCACTATTAGTTTTATATATCGTTTCTGTTCCAATAGGATTTAGGGTTGTTCTATTTGCATTGAAATGAATTTGTACTGCTAAGTCTACATTTTGTTTATTAGCTATTTTACATTGCTCTGCTAGATAGTTGTTAGATTTATCTACTTTTCCAGTATATACAGTAGCTCCACCTTGTTTCAACCATTTAATAATTAAATCAGTTAGTAGTCTATTTTCTTTTCCTTCATCTATATATCCAACTGCTCCTGTTCCTTTTCCTGTTAGAGTATGCCCTGGTACTATTGCTACTTTCATCATTTATCACCTTCTTTCTGTAGCATAACTTTTATATCTGTTACATCTTCTTTTATTTCCTCTACATCAGTTTTCATTGCTCCCATTTCAACAAGTATATTTTTATTAATTTCTTGTTGCTGCGTCGATAGCTCAATAAAATCTTCTACTGTTTTTTTATACATGTCCCTATCTTCTTTTTTCTCCTGCATAGTGTTTTTGAATAGTAAAGCACATAGTATTCCTATTGCTCCTAGACTGCTTAGCTCTGTTAATAACTGCTCCATGATGACCTCCTGCTGAAATTTATATAAAAAAAGAACCTTTCTATATTAGATAATCGGTTCTATTGATAATTCTTCTTTGTTTATCATATTTGTTAATTCTTTGTATTCATTTTCTTTAATTCTATTTAATACACAGAATACATCCAACTTAGTTTGCAACTCTTCTTTAGTTTCATAATTTTTTTGTTCAATCATTCTTTTTAAAATATTGTACATATTCTTGCCTCCAAATTTTTATAATACATTATTTGTGTTAAGTTCTAACATAGCAATTCTATAAGCATTATCTATTAATAGATTATCTTGATTCTTTTGATTTTCTATTAAAATTGTAATTTTATCTGCATTTGTTTCATCAAGTGATTGTTTTGATTCAGCTGGACTGTTTTGTAGTTCTAACCATTCACAATAAACCTGCTCTCCTGTTTTAGTCACCTCTCCATTTTTTATTACTGGAGTAAATAGCTGTTTATTTTCTGTAATAAAGTAATTATCTATATTATTTAAATCATTTTCAAGTCCATATAAAATTAAAATTTTTTTCCTTTCTTCTATATTCATATATAAATTCTCCTTTCTTATTCAATAAAATAAGTTCCATAGCTGTATATATCTACATTACTTGATAGTTCTGTAATTTGAATGTATCCATTTGAAAAATTAAAATACATAAAACCTCGAACTAATTGATTAGTTTGAGTTGTGAATATCGGAAATATATAGAAATTTTTAGGTATAAATCCATCTGGAAGTTTTAGTAATGCTGTACTTTCTGTAATTGCTCCACCAGTTATACGCATGTGAAAACTAACTTGATTGCCATTTTTACTTATCATAAAACCATCATTATCTGAAACAGTTCCCTTCCATCCATTTAATAGTTTATTAGATAAATCTACAACTCTAAAGTTAGATTGTATATGACTTATATTTGCTATGCTACTTCTAATAACTTCTATATGACTCCCTAAATTTTGAGTTGACTCAAAACTTACTTTTGGTATTATACTTCCTGTAGCTAACAAAAATTTTGTTTTACCTTCAAAAGTTTGCATACTTAAATCTACAAGTTCAATCTCTCTTGGTCTTTCTAATGGGTGTATAACTGTAATATTATTGCTTTTTAACCAAGTTTTAAATGTCTCTAAACTATCCGCTTTTGTCTTAGATATTCTTATCATTGTTTCATAACCTGTATTTCTACCATTTGCAACACATTCATAATCGCAATTTGCAAGAATATTTGCTGACTCAGGCTTAAATTTATCTGAATTTAATATACATGTGTCTCCATTAGAAGTTATTACTCCTTTAGAAGTTGCAAATACCATTGTATTTGTTTTTTCTATACTTGTGTGAATTCCCCAAGTTTCATCTCCATTTAAAGTGATTTCCTCGCAGCTTTGTACTAATTTATAACCATTATTTTTGTAAATTATCCTATCTTTAATTTCACTAGATAAACTTCTTAGTGCATAAGGTATTATTTTTATATCACCTTTTTTATAAATATTCAAAGGAGGATAAAACTGGTCTGTTCGTGCATAATACAATCTAAAATGAGTACAATCATTAGGAGTTTCAAAATTATTTGAATTTAATATAGCTGATTTAAATATGTTGTTCTCATTCTTAAATTGAATTTGCTTTCTATTACCACCTAAAAAATAATACTCTATATTTGGATTACACTCAATCCAATTTGTAGTTATACAAGGCATACTCTGTATGAGTTCCTCATCTAATGAATTCCCATCAAAATATCCATCTTGATAAGTCCCATCAAATAGATTTTCACCTTGATAACTCATAAGTTCTATGTTATTTCCTTGCCCTACACTTTGCATCCCTTCAAAATAAGAAATATCTTCATTTGTATAATCACCCTCTAGCACTAACATAGCTTTTGATATTTTTTGTTTATCTGAATCTGTTTCTCCCCATCCATCAGAAGTATGACCATAACACATAGTTTCTATTGTATTAATGTTGGCATTTGGAATAGTATACAGTACTTTACTATTAGCTGGAACTGTTATATCTCCTATACCTCCATAAGTATATTTTATTTGCTCATCACATAGATTTATAAAGGTGTATTCATTACCACTTTTAATGTATTTAAAAGGGTTATTATATCTAACTCCATCTGTAGTATAAATATTATTAGGATTAGCTAAGTTAATTAGCGTCTTACCTTGTATATTAAATTTAGTTAGATAACCCTTCTTGCTGTTTTCTATAGTATATTCACCTGTATCAGCACTACATTTTACATTGTCAAGTTCTTTAAAATTCTCTATATCATCAACCTTTTTAAGCAACTCTTTGTATTTCAAATTAAACCACCTCTCTTCATAAAAAAATAGCCTTATTTAAACAGTTGGCTCTGCTCCTTCTACATTTTGTTCAATTATATAACCCTCTACTGCTTTTCTATATTCTGTGTTAGTCACATCCTCTAACTCAAAATTTCTGTTTTTTAAAGGATTTAAACCTCCATTTAGAATCCTCTCTGCTAATATTTTTACTACTATTTCATTTATTTTCATTATAAAATACCTCCCATGATTTCTTGATTTGTTAATAATAATATTTTATTTTCTAATTCTTGTATTTCTTTTTCTTCTTCTGTTAAATATACTTGTGTTTCTTTTAAAATTGGCTGTTTAGTTTCTGTATTTATTTCTATTATTTTATGCTTATCATAATCAGTATAATTATAAGGTAAATCTATATACTCTATTTTTTTAATGTTTTTTCTTTCAAGAACATTTACTCTTGATTGCCCTTCATAGAATATTATTTCGCCTTCTTCATCAAAAAATATTCTTCTTCCTACTTCTATATAATCATTCATAAAAATAACTCCTTAACCTATCGCATAAAAATAAAAAGAGGAACTTGCATACCTACAAGAAGATATAGGTAAAACACATGTACCTTTTTGAATTTGAATTTGACTATCATTTCTATCTAATAAATAAGTAGTATAACTTTCAACAGTAGAAGCTATAAAAGGGACAGAACTGCAAAAATAGCTAGTTGTGAAATATTCTTTAGCCCCACCAGTATTATATATAAGAATAAATCTTGGATAAAAATTCAAATTAATTTTAGTAAAATAAACATCTCTAGAGGTACTAATTGTATAACTTTTACATTTTCCACTGCTATCAAGAGTACATTCACCACTTGCTGTATATATTGGTGTAGGTATATTTATACTTGCAACCTTATTAACTAAGGATAATAAAGTTTCTGCATTACTAATATTTATCCCTTTATTTTTCAAGTTTTCTTTAAAAGTATTCATAAGATTTTGCATTTCACCCTCAAATTCTGAAAATCTTGTATTACTATAAAATGGATTACCTAATAAATTTGTAAAATTATCTTTGCTTGTTTTAAATTCGTTTGTGCTACTTTCAAAAGCAGTTATTAACTGTTCTAAACTCGCACTTTCATTTAACTTTTCTATCATAAAAATATCCCCTTTCTACTTTTAGTAACTGTTTGTTAAGAAATGGTTACTTTATAAAATAGAAAAGTGATTGAGTTTAACCAATTTTTATAAAATATATATAGTATAAATGATTTTATTTTAAATAGATAAGTAAAGCAAAATGAAGAGTTTTACGAATTTTTAGTAACCATTTCTTAACAAATAGTTACTATATGAACTAAAAAAAAGAACTATTCTATGTAGTCCTCTCCAACAATATTCTTATATTCATTTTTTGTTATTTTATTCTTTATTACCGCTGTTTTAACTTGTTCCTTAGCCCATAATTCGTCCTCATAGTATTTTTTTATTATTTTGTACCACATTTATATCAACTCCTTTTCCATCATTGCAAAAGTCAATGCTGCTGTTTCTTCTCTTAATGCTTTTACTTCTTCCTGTGTGGCTATAGTTGCACTTTTAGAATTCTTTTCTAGATCCTCATGTGCTTTTATCTCTTCTTCTTGTTTTTTATGCATTTCTAAATATTTTTCTGCTGTTTCTAAAGCAGTCAAATTCTTATCTAGTTTATATATAGATTTAATTGTGTTAACTGACTCTATATTTGTAACTCTGTTATAATCATCGAGTATTAAAAATACTTCGCTTGTTTGAAAATCATAATTACCTTTTAAGATTTCTTCCGCTGAAACTCCATTTATTTCTTCTTTTTTATCCCATATTTTTATCATTTTAATTCTCCTTTATAATTCTGGTATATAGCATTTAACTCGTTGCCCATCATAATAATATATATACTTATCATTTATAGAAACACCAAAAAAATTACCATTTATTGGCGCACCCGAACTTGAATATTGATGTTTAAATACCTCACCATTTTTATTATAGCCATGTGTCGCAGTTGTATCTGAACCATGATAGCCATAGTCAGCTATATACATCATCCCTTTAAGTTCTACCATAAAACTATTACAATGACCTGCTATTCTACTCATAGTTCCACTGCTTGGGCTATAATCAACAATAATCATATTATATATGCTGTCAGGGTCTGATAACCCTGCAATGTATAAATCATAATAATCTTTTGCACACTCCATCCTTCTTCGTTTAGAAGCTTGTAATGTTGCTTTAGTTGACCATGTATTTGTATTAGCTTTGTAATACTCATCAACTGCACTAGTCCAAGTTTCAGTTGTTTTAACACTACCATAAAGAACATGTATTTCATCTGAATAAGCATAAGTATTCCCGCAAGTAGCACCTCTAGCTGTAATCATACTAGAAATATATGACCAACTATTTGTTAATACATTGTATTTCTGGCAGGTTGAAGTAGCTGTTGTATCGCTATAACCACCTATGCAATATATATATCCATTATAATAAGTAAGCAAAGGAAGTCTACGTGTGCTTGGTGCTGTTACAGAAGAAGTAGTATTTGTTATTGTGTTGTATTTTCTAAAATAAATACCTTTGTTATAACAAAGAAATAATATTTCTGTATCTACAGCCACACAATTTGATTCGTTTGTAAGATCATAAATAGAAATTCCTTCGATAGAATAATTTTTAGGTTTAAACCAATTTGGAATATCCATATTTCCTTGTTCTATTTTACCAACATTTTCAGCTAGACTTTTAAAAGGTGTACCACCAGAAGTTGACACACCTTTTTTATTTAGATTTGATATAAAAGTATTTTGTATTGAAACAAGCATGTTTTTAGTTACATCTAATTTATCATTTCCCGAAAAAGGTGAACCTAAAACACTAGCTATATTATTTTTACCTGTCTGCAAATCATCTTTTGAAGTTTCTAATGTATCCATCATTTCTCTTAGTTTTGCATTTTCTTCTAACTTTGTTGTCATCTTTCACGCTCCTTTACTAAATCATATCTATTAAATTATTTACTATAGTTATTCCTTTAGCCCTTTGACCACTTATTTCTACCATTATTTCCTCTAATACGCCATCTAACTTATCACTTGTAAATCTATCATTAGCATCTGTAATACTTATACTGGTATCTACAAGTTGTATGCTACCAATAGAATCCTCTATTTTTTTAGATGAATAAGTAGTCATTTCAGACACTCTGTTATCATCAACAGTTGCATTTATAAAATGAGTCTCAGCATTTCCATTAATAACATAAACATTTAATTCGACCTTAGTTTCACTTCGTATTTCAATTGAATTGTCATCAACTATTTTAAAGTTTGGAACTACACTCTCTTTTGTAGTAGCATCTATAATATTCACAACTATTCTCTGTGTTAACAAACTATGTGTTACAGTTGCTTTAAATGCGCTATCTGTATCATCCACCCAATCATCAATTGTGACTTTTTGAGTATATGCCACGTTTGAACCACCTGCAATAAGTTGGTCAATTTTAATATTCTGCTTTTCATTTTCTGTATCAATTATAGTATTCAATTCTGTTTTAGAAGTTTCTATTTCATTTGTTAACTCTGTTTTAGTTGTATCAATTTTAGTATTAAGGGTGCCTATTTTAGTATCCAAGTCTTGTATGTCTTTGAGTGTCGCAAAAATTATTGTAGGATCAATTTTAAGTTCTATATTATTTACATTAGATACAATAAGCACAGTTTTAACCTTCATATCAACAACTGCACCTTGTTCTATAGAAGGTTTATAACATTCTTTATATTTAGAAATGGCAATTAGATTATTTTCATCATCTAAATATCCTATCTCTCTTATCATAAACCCACCTACACTTGATGGTATTAAACTCTCTAATATTATGCAATTTGGTGCAGTTTCATCTGTGGTTGTATTTCCTATATTGCCTTCCCATACCACATTTTTAAGTGCTTTCTGACTCTCAGTTGGAGTATATTCACTACCTCCACCATCACCAAGTTGAATTTTTACAAATCCGACTTTATTGCCTGTAACACTTGCATTTGCTATCTTTGCTTTTCCTACATCTGTAATTATAGTGTAATAACTTTTATTTACAGCCAATATATCACCTCCTAAAATATTGTTATCTCTTGGTATCCAACTCCATTCCCTACTAATATATCAATTTCTCCATAAGTTTCTATATCTGGAGGACTCCAAGGATATATAGTTATTTCTTGACCCATTAGGGTTGTTATACCAAAATTTATATAATTGTCTTTACTTATAAGCACCCTAGTGTAATCAAGGCTCATGTTACATGGTTTAATACTACTTACAAATGTATGAACCTCACTGAACCATTCTTGGTTTCTAGCATCACTCTCAAGGTGTATATTATAAGTAGAATTGTTGATAGTTAACTTATAATTTCCTTCTCCAACAACTGAATCTAACCAGTTCCTAAGAAACCTCTCTGAATATGGTAATTTACTTATATATCTACTAAAAATCCTAAATCTTCTATCCTCTAAACTCTCATTACTTTTTGGGGTTATAGACATTATCTTTTCCCATCTTTTTATTCCGATTAGAGTTAAGTCCTCTAAAAATTGGTCATTTGATAGGTCCTTTAATTTTTCATGTAGTGTTTTTATTTCTTTGTTTTCTGCATTAAATACTTTTATATACTCTTCTTTATCTTGCAGAATTTGTGGTAAGTAATTTATTAGATTAATCTCTTTATCCAACTACCTCACCTCTTACTACTATAGAATCTTTATCAATATTAAGATTAGATGCAACATCATTTATCATAGTATTTGCAATATCTAACACTCCATCTATACTTAACAAACGAGTTTCTATCTGAGATATACGAACTATTAAGTTTTCTTCATCTTCCCAACTTATGTTAAGTTCATTCATATAGTTGTCAATTGCTTCTTCTGCAACTGATTTTATATTATCCCATGTATATCCACTCTTGTATGTTATTTCTGCTGATACATTTATTATTGTACTTGTAACTCCTTCAACAGTTACTCGGTGTCCAATCGGAGCTAATCCAATACCCTCTCCTTGATGTCCAATTGGGTCAATTTCTTCTTGTACTAAATTAACTAAATCAGTACTTGGTACTTTGAAATTAGAATTAATTATTACTAACTTAACAGTCCCACCTCCATCCCATACAGGATAAACTTTAACTCCCCCAACGTCAGGCAATTTATTAACTTCATCCTTATAGTTTTGTATATTGCCACCAAAACTCTGCGAATTTAAACTGTCATAGTATCTTTGCCTTAAACTATCCTCTGATTCTTCATCTTCTCCATTTATCAGTATTTCTGTTAACTCAGCAGTTTCAAGACCATCTATATATTCAATTGGAATCAACTGACCAAGTTCAAAAATAGGTCCATCAGTTTCACATTTCATCTTATATATTCCTTCACTAACCCTTTCAGTTGCTGTATAATTGTACTCTCCTAGATTAAACCTAGAGTCAAGTGGAATATCTATATTAAATACTCCTTTAGCAATTGTATTAGTTGCTTCAAGTGGTGTGATTCCTCTTTCCTTACATCTTTTCTCTAAATAGTAATAACTAGCAGTATCAACAAATGTTTGGTCTAATAATTCATCCATAGCAATGTAAGTTTCTGATAACTCGATAGCAACAGGAGCAATGGCATTGTATATTATAGAGCCTTCTCTTTTATCAAGAGTATCTGGTACACTATCTAGCATTCTTTTAATTATATTTTCAAATGTCATAAGTTCAAACACTAAATATTCACCACCTTCTCTGCATTTAAATTTCTATATTTGGTATGAACTATAAAGTTACAATGTACTTTTCCTTTTATATTTTCAAACTCAAAATTATCTACATTTTCAATTCTATCATCCTGAACTAATGCTTCTTTGATTCTTCTTTCAAGTTCAGGTATTACAAACGTCATAGGTTCTCCAATTAAGTCATTTAACTCAACTCCATAATTTCTAGAATAAATAAGGTGCTCATACCTTTCAGTATTTAAAATTAAAAAGATGGTTTGTTTTAATGCTTC
>NZ_JAGWCS010000041.1:0-31287 GCF_020657705.1 Clostridioides sp. ZZV15-6598
AATAAATATAACGGATAATAATGTTTTAAATTTTATTTATTGACCATAATGTATAAATAGTGATATTATTAGACTTAACTGTTTGAATAAAACTTTTCTTTTTCATGCCTTCAATTTCCAAAAAAAGTATGTATATAAATGAATATATAGATGAGGAGGATTTTTTTGATTTTAGATGATAAAGTATTAGAAGGATTGGGTAGTAAAACATTAGTTGAACTACGAGAAATAGCAAAAGAATTAAAAATAAAATCAATTACTACATATAAGAAAAATGAGCTAATTGAGATTATAAATTCTAAGAGCAAGAATGAAGTAAAAACAAATGATATTAAAGTAAATGAAGAAATTAAAGATAAAAATGAAAATATAAAAGAAGACATAAAAAATAGAAAAGAAAATATAGAGAGCGAAAGCGTAGAAAAAGAAGTTGAATATAAGAGCCCTGCCAAATCATATAACAAAAAAGAAATAGATAATCAAAATATTTCCCAAAGCCAAGATAACAGAAACCAAAAAAATGATTATAATAAGACATCAAATACAAATGATTACAATAAGTCATCAAATACATGTAATAGAATGGTCAGAAATAATAATAAAAACTATTATATGCCTAAACAAGTTGATGAATCTAAAATAGTAGATGAATTTAACACATCAAAGGAAGATGAAGTAGTCGGTGTACTTGAGATTTTACCAGATGGATTTGGTTTTTTAAGAGGCTCAAATTATTTATCTACTGAAGGAGATGTTTATGTTTCGCCATCTCAAATAAGAAGATTTAATATGAAAACAGGAGATAAGATTAAGGGTATAACTAGACATCCAAAAAGTGGAGAAAAGTTTAGAGCACTTTTATATGTTCAAAAAATAAATGATGAAAACCCTGATACAGCGATACAAAGAAATGCATTTGAGACATTGACACCAATATTTCCAGAAGAACGACTTACGCTGGAAACAAATAGAAATGAGATAGCCACAAGAATTATAGATTTAATTTCTCCTATAGGTAAAGGACAAAGAGGATTGATAGTTGCACCTCCAAAAGCTGGGAAAACAGTTCTTTTAAAAAGTGTTGCAAATAGTATAGCTAAAAACCATCCAAATGTTGAACTTATAGTCCTACTTATAGATGAAAGACCAGAGGAAGTTACTGATATGAAGGAATCTATTGAAGGAGATGTTATATATTCTACTTTTGACCAAGTATCAAGTCATCATGTTAAGGTTGCAGAAATGGTATTAAATAGAGCTCAAAGACTAGTTGAACATGGTAAAGATGTAGTAATCTTACTAGACAGTATAACTAGACTTGCAAGAGCATACAACCTTACAATATCTCCTACAGGCAGAACTTTATCTGGAGGTATTGACCCTGGTGCACTTCATGGACCTAAAAAATTCTTTGGAGCTGCTAGAAATATAAGACAAGGTGGTTCTTTGACAATACTAGGAACAGCATTAGTTGAAACTGGTTCTAGAATGGATGATGTAATTTTCGAGGAATTTAAAGGTACAGGAAATATGGAATTACATTTAGATAGAAAATTAGCTGAAAAAAGGATATTCCCTGCAATTGATATTTATAAATCTGGGACAAGAAGAGATGACCTATTGCTTGATGATGAAGAAAAAACAGCTCTTTGGAGATTAAGAAGAGAAATGAGTAATAATTCAGTGATGGAAATCACAGATAAAGTCATTGAACTTATAAAAAGAACTAAAGACAATAAAGAATTTGTAAAATCGATAAAGAGTTTGTAAAATCAAGGAATAATTGTAAAAATAGATTATATAAAGTAATAGAAAAATCACTTGAATGGCATAATAAGTTGTGCTATAATAATGTAGTTGATAATGTAAAAAGAAAGTTAATATAATTAATTTTTTTAAATAAAGAGAAGAGGTGACTATAATGCAAAAGGAAATACAACCAAAATACAATCCAGTTGAAGTGCGTTGTGCTTGTGGGAACACATTTGTTGCTGGTTCAACTAAGGACGAAATAAAAGTTGAAATATGTTCAGAGTGCCATCCATTCTATACAGGAAAACAAAAGAACATAGAAAAAGGTGGAAGAATCGACAAATTCAAAAAAAGATTCAAAATGGACTAATTTTTATAAAAGTGGAGTTGGAGGAAGCCAACTCCTATTTTATTACAAAAAAAGATTCATATTCTACTTTAAATTGTCTTTTTGTATTATAATAATAAATATGTTAAATCAAGTATTTAAAATGCAATTGAATGAGGTGAGTGGATGGGAAAACAATCTGTAGGTGGTCAAGCTGTTATTGAAGGCGTAATGATGCAATCAAAAGATAAAAGAGCTGTAGCGGTTAGAAAAAGTGACGGGGAAATAGCCTTAAAAGAAGATAGAATAAAAAGTTGGGTAAGAGATAAGAATATAGATAAGATACCTTTTATTAGAGGTTCTTTTGTTATGATAGATACAATGATTCAAGGAATAAAGAGTTTGAATTTTTCTTCAGAGTTCTTTATGGAAGAAGCTGAAGAGGACAAATTTGATTTATTTATGAAGAAGATTTTTAAAGATAAGGCAAATGATATACTTATAGTATTTTCCTTGGTTATAGCGATGATACTTTCTGCTGGTTTATTTATTTTTATACCTACACTAGTAGGAGGGGCTTTTTCTAAGGTAATACCTAGTGATTTTATGCTCAATTTAATAGAAGGTATTATAAGGATAGTTATATTATTTGCATATATAGTATTGATTTCTAGAAGTAAGGATATAGAAAGAGTATTTCAATATCATGGTGCAGAGCATAAATCTATATATTGTTACGAAAATAATTTGGAACTTACAGTAGAAAATGCTAGAAAATTTAAAAGACTTCATCCTAGATGTGGTACAAATTTTTTATTTATAGTTATGGCTGTATCAATAATATTGTTTGCGTTTTTTGGTTGGCCAAATCCAATACTTAGAATATTTATGAGAATCATATGTGTTCCTATAGTAGCAGGATTATCTTATGAAGTAATTAGAATTCTTGGAAAATATGACAATGGATTTACTAAGGTTATTGCATATCCAGGTATGATGTTGCAATACTTTACGACTAAAGAGCCTGATGATGAGCAATTAGAAGTAGCTTTAGAAGCATTAAAGGCAGTAGTAGATTAAAGAAAAGGGTATTTATTATGACGATAAAAGATATAATTATTAAATATTCAGAGGAATTTAAAGATATAAGTGATACTCCAAGACTAGATACAGAATTGTTATTACAAAAAGCATTAGGTGATGTTGATAGATTGTATATTCACTTAAATCTAAACAAAGAGTTAACTGAAGAACAGAAAATAAAATTTATAGGTTTTGCAGAAGAAAGAATAAATGGAAGACCAATAGCATATATAGTTGAAAAGAGAGAGTTCATGGGACTAGATTTCTTTGTTAAGGAAGGAGTATTAATCCCAAGACCAGATACAGAAACTTTAGTAGAAGAAATAATTGAAATATGTAAAGACAGAAAGCATGTAAGCATACTAGATATAGGTACTGGTTCAGGTGCTATTACAGTTAGTTTAGCAAAATACATTGAAAATTCTAAAGTAATGTCTTTTGATATATCAGAAATAGCTCTAGAAATAGGAAAGAAAAATGCTATTATAAATGAAGTTGATAAAAAAATAGAGTACATCAAATCCGATTTATTCACAGCATTAAATGATAGTGATATAAAATTTGATCTTATAGTTTCAAATCCACCATATATAAAAAAGCGAGATATAGAAACATTACACATACAAGTTAAGGATTATGAGCCATATAATGCGCTTGAGGGTGGAGAAGATGGATTGGATTTTTATAGAAAAATAACAGAACAAGGAAAGAAATATTTAAATGAGTGTGGAATATTAGCATATGAAGTTGGTCATAATCAAGCTGAAGATGTAATTAATATTATGAAAAGTAATGGATATAAACAAATATATACAAAGAAGGATATACAAGGCATTGATAGAGTTGTTATAGGTTACAATATATGATATAATCAACAATTGATATGTTACATTTAATCGAGGTGAAAGTATGTTAAAAAAATTAGAGGTATTGGAAGATACATATAAAGACTTAAGTGAAAAAATAGGTGATCCTGATGTAATAAATGATCAAAAAGTTTGGCAAAAGTATATAAAAGAACATGCTGACTTAGAGCCTATTGTCATGAAATACAGAGAGTATAAAAGTGTTTTAGATAGTATAAAGGAATCAAAAGAAATTTTACAAGAAGAATCAGACGAAGAGTTAAGAGAATTAGCTAAAATGGAGTTATCTGAAATGGAAGAAAAAGTGTCTCCAATAGAAGAAGAAATAAAAATATTACTATTACCTAAAGACCCTAATGATGACAAGAACGTTATAGTTGAAATTAGAGGTGGAGCTGGAGGAGATGAAGCAGCTCTATTTGCAGGTGATTTATTTAGAATGTATTCAAGATATGCTGAGAGAAGAAGATGGAAAATAGAATTATTAAGTGCTAGTGATACTGGAGTGGGTGGATATAAAGAAGTATCTTTTATGATAAAAGGTAAAGGAGCCTACTCAAGATTAAAGTATGAGTCTGGAGTTCATAGAGTTCAAAGGATACCATCAACTGAATCTGGTGGAAGAATACACACATCAACTTCTACTGTTGCAGTATTACCAGAAGTTGAAGATGTAGAAGTTGACATAAATCCAAATGATTTGAGAATAGATGTTTTCCGTTCTTCAGGGAATGGTGGGCAAAGTGTAAATACTACTGACTCTGCTGTTAGGGTAACACACATACCTACAGGTGAAGTAGTATCTTGCCAAGATGGAAAATCACAATTAAAAAATAAAGAGCAAGCTTTAAAAATATTAAAAGCGAGACTTTACGATAAAGCATTGGCAGAACAACACAAAGATATAGCAGCGGAAAGAAAAAGCCAAGTCGGAACTGGTGACAGGTCAGAAAGAATAAGAACATATAATTTCCCTCAAGGTAGAATAAGTGACCATAGAATAAACTTAACTTTATATAAGCTAGATGCATTCTTAGATGGGGATATAGATGAAATGATAGACGCTTTAATTACTGTTGACCAAACAGAAAAAATGACTGCAATATAAGGAATGTTTTAAAAGAGCTGTTTCTTTCTAGAAATTATTTTCTATTTTGAAACAGCTATTTTGCATTTTAGGTCATGTTATCATATTCTACTGTATATAATTGTTATATACAAGTACAGGAGGGTTATATGATACTAAAAGTAACGATGATTGGACTTTTGGCAGGTGTTATAGGGACAGGATTAGGAGGAGTTATATCAGCTATCTTCAAAAGAGAAGTTGATAAATACCTAAATTTCTTTATGGGATTGTCTGGCGGAATAATGTTGGCTGTAGTAGTATTTGATTTGATGAAAGAATCCATGGATAAAATGGGAGTAATCAATACAGTTATATTTACATTTGTTGGAGCTCTCATAACTATGTACATAAAAACAAGATTGGATGTATCTGGAAGCATGGCATCTGGATATCTTATATTCATAAGTATATTACTACATAATTTACCAGAAGGATTGGCTATTGGTTCTTCTTTTATGTCAACTGAAAGTTTAGGTATCACTCTTGCTATAGTAATAGGTCTACATAATATACCAGAAGGGTTAGCTATGGCATTAGGTCTGGTATGCAATAAAATGAGGATGAGTAAAGTTATTTTATTTACAATAATAGCTGGATTACCTATGGGTCTAGGAAGTTTTTTAGGTGTCTATTTTGGAGGAGTGTTTACTTCTCTTATAGGTGTATTTCTTGCTACAGCAGGAGGTACAATGATGTATGTTGTATTGGAAGAAATTTTTCCGCATTCAAAAAGTGTGTATTGTATAGTTGGTTTTTTGTTAGGTACAATAATTGTAAACTATATCTAAAATTAAAATGAAAGCAGGCATACGAAAGATGAAGACTATTATAAGTAATATCGATATAAATAATATTGATTATGAGGAAATAAAAATACAAGCAAAACTTCTTAGAGAAGGTAAAACGGTTATTTTTCCAACTGAGACAGTATATGGGCTAGGTGCAAATGCATTAGATGAAAATGCAGTAAAGAAAATTTATGAAGCTAAAGGTAGACCTAGTGATAATCCACTTATAGTCCATATTTATGAAAAAGAAGAAGTTTATGATTTAGCTAAAGATATAAGTGATAAAGCTAAGCTTGTTATGGAAAAGCTTTGGCCAGGGCCTATAACTATAATACTAAATAAAAAAGATATAATTCCATATAGAACTAGTGGAGGACTTGATACAGTTGCAATAAGAATGCCTTCTCATATTATTGCCAGGGCAATAATAAAAGAAGCAGGTGTACCTATTGCAGCTCCTTCTGCGAATATATCAGGGAGACCATCTCCAACAAAAGCGAAACATGTATATGAAGAAATGAATGGAAGAGTTGATGGAATAGTTTTAGGAGGAGATAGTAACTTTGGACTGGAATCGACTGTATTAGACCTTACAGATGAGATTCCTATGATATTAAGACCTGGAAGTATAACTAAAGAAGTTTTAGAAGAACTTCTTGGTGAAGTAAGGCTTGACCCATCATTAAGTAAAAAAGAAGATAATCAAAAAGCCAAGGCTCCAGGAATGAAATATAAACATTATTCACCAAATGCAGATGTATATATTATATCTGGCAAAAGAGAAAATGTAGCAACAAAGATTAATGATATGATAAAATCTAATAAAGATAAAGGTCTAAAAACAGGTGTAATGTGTATTAGTAGAAATAAAGAGTTTTATAATGGAGAAGTAATAGATTTGGGAAGTACTCTTGAGGAAGTAGCAAGTAATTTGTTTGATGCGCTCATAGAACTGGATAAAAAAGGTATGGATGTCATATATTCTGAGGAATTTCCTAAGAGTGGTGTTGGACAAGCAATTATGAATAGATTACTTAAGTCAGCAGGATATAAAGTAATAAAAGCTTAAAAGGGAGTTGTGAAATATGAATATACTTATTGTATGTACAGGAAATACTTGTAGAAGTCCTATGGCTGAAGTTATATTAAAGAAAGCTATTAAAGAGTCTGGAAAAAATATTGAAGAATATTGTATATCTTCAGCGGGTATATCTACAGCGAATGGTATGGATGCTTCTAAAAACTCTATAGAAGCTTTAAAAGAACTTGGAATAGATTTATCAAATCATAAAAGTAGAGTAATTACTAAAGAATTAATAGATAAATCGGATGTTATACTAACAATGACAAAATCTCATAAAGAAATTTTAGTACAAGCAGTTCCAAAATGCAAAGAAAAAGTGTATACTTTTAAAGGGTTCGCAAATCAAGATGAGTCAGATATATCTGACCCATTTGGTGGAAATTTGAATACTTATAGAAATACTATGCAAGAAATAATATATTCTGTCAACAAAATAGTAAAAAATATATAAAACGGAGGATGAAGAAATGAAAATAGGATTAGGCTGTGACCATGGAGGATATAATTTAAAAAAAGAAATAATAAACTATTTAGAAGGAAAAGGGATTGAATGTGTAGATTATGGAACTAATAATGCTACAGACTCTGTTGATTATCCTGCTTATGGAGAAATAGTTGCAAATGCAGTTATAGATAAAGAAGTAGATTATGGAATATTATGCTGTGGTACAGGGATAGGAATATCTCTAGCTGCTAATAAAGTTCCTGGAATAAGATGTGCAGTTGTATCAGATGTATTTTCTGCAAAAATGTCAAAAGCACATAATGATGCAAATATGTTGTCATTAGGTGAAAGGGTTTTAGGTAAAGGTTTAGCTCTTGAAATAGTTGAGGCTTGGATTAGCACAGATTTTGAAGGCGATAGACATGCTAGAAGAGTAAATATGATTAAAGCAATAGAAGAAAAACACAATAAATAATAAAAATTACAGTTTTATCAGGAGGAATTATCAAAATGAGTAAAGTGGTAGAGACAAACCATCCATTAATACAACATAAATTAACTTTAATGAGAGATAAAAACACTGGTTCTAAAGATTTTAGAGAGCTTTTAACTGAAATTGCAATGTTAATGGGATACGAAATAACAAAAGATATACCATTAAAAGATGTAGAAATAGAGACTCCTATTCAAAAAACATCATCTAAAGTTGTTGCAGGTAAAAAATTGGCTATAATTCCAATTTTAAGAGCAGGGCTTGGAATGGTAGATGGTTTAGTAAGTTTAATGCCAGCAGCAAAAGTTGGTCATGTAGGATTATATAGAGACCCAGAAACATTAAAACCAGTTGAATATTATTGTAAACTTCCTCAAGACATAGGAGAAAGAGATATAATAGTAGTTGACCCTATGCTTGCTACAGGAGGTTCTGCTGTTGCAGCAATAGATTTACTTAAATCTAAAGGAGCTAAAAGTATAAAATTAGCTAATTTAGTAGCTGCACCAGAAGGTATAGCAGAAGTACAAAAATATCATGATGATGTTGATATATATGTTGCATCAGTTGATGAAAGATTAAATGAACATGGATATATAATTCCTGGTCTTGGTGATGCTGGAGATAGATTATTTGGAACTAAATAAAAATTAATAACTATGAATATTTGTTGGGAACTTTCTTATAGAATAAAAATTATTTAATATAAGGAGGTTCCTTTTTTATGTGTATTTTCTCAGAATAAGAATTCTTGAATTGATAAATTTCTCGAATTGAGAATAAAAAGCTTTTACCAATTAAAAAAGAATGGCTATTTTACTTGAGTTTACAAATTATTAATAATTTTAAATATGGCATGTTAGTTGCTTACGATTAAATTGATATATATTAATTGAGTTTAGATTAAAATATTAATGATATTATTGGGAGTGATAATACATGAAGAAATGTATAGTAGTAAGAGGAGCTGGAGATTTAGCAACAGCAGTTATATATAAGCTACACAATAGTGGTTTTAAAGTAGTTGCATTAGAAATAGAAGAGCCTTTAGCTATAAGAAGACAAGTTTCTTTTTGTGAGGCTGTTTATGAAAAAGAAGTTACTATTGAAGGTGTAGAGTGTCAACTTTGCAAAAACAAAGACGAAATTGAAAAAACGTTATCTCAAGATAAAGTAGCACTTATTGTAGACCCAAAAGGAGAAAAACTATCTGAGATAAATCCAGTTGTTTTAATTGATGGGATATTAGCCAAAAAAAATTTGGGTACAACTAAGGATATGGCTCCACTTACAATAGCTTTAGGGCCTGGGTTTTGTGCAGGAGAAGATGTTGATTTGGTTATAGAGACAATGAGAGGTCATAATCTAGGGAGAATAATAACTAGTGGTAGAGCTGAAAAAAATACAGGAATACCAGGTGCAATAAAAGGGATTTCCAAAGAAAGAGTAATGCACTCAGAACATAGCGGGATAATGGAAAATGTATGTAAGATAGGCGATATAGTTGAAAAGGGTGATTTACTTTGTTATATTAATGATTATGGAAAAAAATATGAAGTTAGAGCAACAATATCTGGAGTTCTTAGAGGATTACTAAAAGATGGAGCAAAAGTAAATAAAAATTTAAAAATACTAGACATAGACCCTAGGAAAGAGGAAGTTAAGAACGCTTTTACGATATCAGATAAAGCTAGATGTATAGCTGGAGGGGTTTTAGAAGCAATATTAAAAAATGGAATCTATCCAATAAATTAATTTATAATAAATAAGACTATTAATATTTCATTAAGGTGATATAATAAATTTAATAGATTAAGGAGAGCATATAACGGGTATTTAAAATTTAAATGGTAAAAATGCTCTTTTTTTATTGGACATTCAATTGACATGTGTATATAATATAAAAATAAGTATTTATTTAGGAAGAAATCTAATAAATATATATGAGACAAGTACATAGACAAAGAGGAGAAAAGTAAATTATGAGACCATCATGGGATGAATACTTTATGGAAATTGCAGAAGTGGTAAAAAAGCGTTCAACTTGTATTAGGAGACAAGTCGGAGCTGTTATTGTAAGAGATAAACAAATTCTAACAACTGGATATAATGGTTCCCCAAGAAATCTTGAACATTGTGAAAATATTGGGTGTAAAAGACAGGAACTAAATATTCCTTCAGGAGAAAGACATGAACTGTGTAGAGCATTGCATGCTGAGCAAAATGCTATAATACAAGCTGCTCATAATGGTATTAGTGTAGATGGAGCAACTTTATATGTTACTACAAGACCTTGTGTTTTGTGTGCAAAAATGTGTATAAATGCAGGGATATTGAAAATTGTTTATGAAGGCGATTATCCAGATGATATGTCTACAGAATTGTTAAAAGAAGCAGGAATAGAACTTATAAAATTCTAGGAGATAAATTTTTTAGTGAATAATTTTAAGATGACAATAAACGATAAAATTTGACACTGAAATACATGCTCATGAAATGATTAAAAGAAAGTGTTTGAAAAATAATCAGATTAGTAGTAAGATATATTTTATAATTAAATAAATTTATGATATAGATTAATTACATGTTATTTATTTTGTAATAATGAGGGATACTATTTATGAGTAAAAAAAATACACATATGGAAATTGCAAAGCTGTTTAGTTTAATAAGTCAAATAGGATTAATGATTGTAATATCAATATTAGGATGTACTTTCTTAGGAAAATTTTTAGATAGTAAATTAAATACGAGTCCAGTTCTAACAATAATATTTTTACTGTTAGGGGTTGGAGGTGCTTTTAGTGGTGTTTATAAAACTCTAATAGTATATACACGAAGGAAGTGATATATTGGATATAAAATTACTTAACCAAGTAAGGTCAGTAACAAAGGGTATAGTAATATTTGATGTAATTTTAATTGTGCTAATGTTGATAACATCAACATTAAGTAAGCCAGTATTTTTAGGACTTATATTTGGCTCTATAATAGCTATGTTAAATTTTAGATTATTAGCAATATCACTAGAAAAAACAGTGTCATTGCCAGCTGGAAAAGCACAAGCTTATGCATCAGCACAATATACCATTAGGCTATTTATAATGGCAGTTGTTCTATTTGCTTCAGCTAAGGTTCCACATTTAAATATAATCGGAACAGCACTAGGATTATTGAGTACAAAGTTTGTCATATTATCAAAAAACTTTATAAATAAATTAAAGAGGAAGGAGGCGTAAGTATGAGTCAAGCGCATTATTATCTCATAGGAAACTTTAAAATTAGTGAAACAATACTAGTGAGTTGGGGAATAATGGCCTTTTTAGCGATAGCATCTTATTTTTTAACTAGAAATTTGAAAAAAGTTCCAACTAGTAAAGTTCAAATATTTTTGGAATTTGCGATAGGTGGTCTTGCTAAAATGGTTACAAATGTTATGGGTAAAAACACAGTAAAAAGAATGCCATATATGATACCATACATAGGAAGTTTGTTTTTATTTTTCGCGTGCTCAAATTTAAGCCCATTACTTGGATTAAGATCACCAACAACCGACCTAGATACAACTGCTGCATGGGCAATGATTACATTTTTTATGATTTATTTTGCAGGAGTTAAATTTAAAGGAGTATCATACTTTAAAGAGTTGGCTCAACCACTTGCTATAATGTTGCCAATCAATATTATAGGTGAGTTAGCTAGACCAATATCATTAAGTTTCCGTCCATTTGGAAATATTTTAGGTGGAACAATTATAATGGGTCTATTTTATCAACTTTTAGGTTTTATATCTAGTCTAATACCAGGATTATCAATACCGATTGGACAGATACTAATACCAGTTCCATTACACTTGTACTTCGATTTATTTGCAGGATTGTTACAAGCATATATATTTATAATGTTAACAATGGTGTTTATATCAAGTGCAGGGGAATTAGATTAAGAAATCAACTTATATTAAGATAAAAAATAAAAAACAATTTAAATTTTTAAATTTTAAGGAGGAAATAATTATGGAAACAGCAATAGTAGCGGCAGCATCAGCAATAGGAGCAGGAATAGCAGTTGCAACAGGTATAGGTGCAGGAATTGGTCAAGGTGTAGCAGCAGGTAAGGCAGCAGAAGCAGTAGGAAATCAACCAGAAGCTAAAGGTGATATAACTTCAACTTTATTACTAGGTGTTGCTATAGCAGAGTCTTCAGCAATATATGGCTTGGTTGTATCAATAATACTTCTATTCGTAAATCCATTCTTCAAATACTTAGGAATGTAGATTTAGTCCTTAAATATTTTGAGATAGGTTTTATAGATAAATCATCTCAAACTTATAATCATGAGATGAATTTTATTATCTCGTGATTATAAGTAGTTATGATTTATGGAAAGGAGGATAATTATGGAGAAAGCACTAGTAGGTATAACATGGGAATTTGTATTCCAAATTGTTAATACTTTTATAATATTTTTACTTCTAAGAAAGCTTTTATTTAAGCCAGTTTTAAATATAATCCAATCAAGAGAAAATGATATTAAAAATGACTTAGCAGAAGGCGAAAAAGCAAAAAGTGAAGGATTGGCTCTAAAAAAAGAATACGAGTCAAAAATCAATTTTGCTAAAGATGAAGGTCAAGAAATCATAAAACAAGCAACTATAAGAGCAGAGAAAAAATCAGATGACATAATAAGTACTGCAAAACAAGATGCTCTTGATATAAAAGATAAAGCAAGCAAAGATATAGAACAAGAAAAACAAAAGGTTATGAATGAAATTAAGAGTGATATATCAAATATAGCACTACTTGCGGCATCTAAAGTTATTGAAAAAGATTTAGATAAATCTAAACATGAAGAATTGATAGAAAACTTTATAAAAGAGGTAGGGGAGGCTAAATGATAAACGTAGTAGCAAATAGATATGCCGAAGCCCTATTTCAATTAGGAGAAGAAGAAAATTCAACTGATATATTATTTAAAGAATTAGAAAAAGTAGTAGATATGATGACTAAAGTTAGCAAAGATTTCTACAAAGTTTTAAAATCACCATTAGTTTCAAAATCAGAAAAGAAAAACTTGGTAGAAATCATTTTTGATAAGGAAGTAAGTTCTAACATAAAAAACTTCTTAAAAGTTTTAGTAGATAAAGACAGAATAGCATTTCTGGAAGACATAGAGCTAGCTTATAAAGACTTATTAAATAAGAAAAATAATATAACTGATGGTGTCGCAATAAGTGCGATTCCAATGAGTGAAACAGATATTAAAGAACTTGAAGTTAAACTTTCAAGCAAATACAACAAAAATGTTACTATAGAAAATGTAGTTGACAAGACTATACTAGGGGGAGTTCTAGTTAGACTTGGAAATGAGCAAATAGATGGCACTGTAAAAACTCGTCTAGATAAGATGAAAGAAAAGCTGTCTGAAGTAATATCTTAAGAATGGCGGTGAACCCATGAACTTAAAACCTGAAGAAATAAGTTCTATAATTAAACAGCAAATAAAGAATTATGAGAATAAAGTTGAATTGACAGATACAGGTAGTGTTTTAACAGTTGGGGATGGTATAGCTAGTGTATATGGATTAGAGAAAGCTATGTCTGGTGAGTTACTAGAGTTCCCAGGTGAAGTATATGGTATGGCACTTAACTTAGAAGAAGAAGTAGTTGGAGCTGTTATACTTGGAGATGACAGTGGAATAAAAGAAGGCGATATAGTTAAGAGAACTGGAAGAATAGTTGAAGTTCCAGTTGGAGAAGCCTTAGTAGGTAGAGTTGTAAATTCTCTAGGCCAACCAATAGATGGAAAAGGACCTATAACTTATACAAAAACTAGACCGGTTGAATCTGAAGCACCTAGTATAATAGATAGAAGATCTGTTTATGAACCATTACAAACAGGTATAAAATCAATAGATTCAATGATACCAATTGGTAGAGGTCAGAGAGAGTTAATAATAGGTGACAGACAAACTGGTAAAACATCTATAGTTGTTGACACTATATTAAATCAAAAAGGAAAAGATGTTATCTGTATATATGTAGCAATTGGGCAAAAACGTTCTACTATAGCTCAATTAGTTAGTTCATTAGAAAAAGGTGGAGCTTTAGACTATACAATAGTAGTTTCAGCAACAGCATCTGAATCAGCACCACTTCAATATATAGCACCATACGCTGGAGCAGCTATGGGTGAAGAATTTATGTACAATGGAAAACATGTGCTTATAGTATATGATGATTTAAGTAAACAAGCCGTTGCATATAGAGAAATGTCATTATTACTTAGAAGACCACCAGGACGTGAGGCATATCCTGGAGATGTATTCTACTTACATTCAAGATTACTTGAAAGAGCAGCTAAGTTATCTGATGAATTAGGAGGAGGCTCAATGACTGCCTTACCTATAATAGAAACTCAAGCTGGAGACGTTTCTGCATATATACCAACAAATGTTATATCTATAACAGATGGTCAAATATACTTACAACCAGAATTATTCTATTCAGGTGTAAGACCAGCAGTTGACCCTGGTATATCAGTATCAAGGGTTGGTGGTTCTGCGCAAATTAAGGCAATGAAAAAAGTCGCAGGTACATTAAAACTTGCATATTCACAATATAGAGAGCTTGCAGCATTCTCACAATTTGGTTCTGACTTGGATGAAGATACTAAAAAGAGACTTGCTCAAGGTGAAAGAATCGTTGAGATATTAAAACAAGGTGAGCATCAACCAATAAAAGTTGAAAATCAAGTTATGATAATCTATGCAGTTATAAATAATCATTTGGAAGATATTCCAATAGATAATATAGCTAGATTTGAATCAGAATTGTATGCATTTGTAGATAATAATTATCCAGAAATATCAAGAAAAATATTAGATGGAGAAGACTTCACTCATGATTTAACAGATGCAATAAATGAATTTAAAGAAAAGTTTGTTGTTGAAGTATAATCCTTTTTAAAAAAGGAGGTAAATTAATTGGCAGGAGCTGGAATTAAAGCGATTAAAACACGTATGGGGAGTGTTGAAAGTACAAAACAAATAACTAAAGCAATGGAACTTGTTGCATCTTCTAAGCTTAGAAAAGCAAAAGAAAAAGCTGAAGATTCAAGAGAATACTTTAATACTTTGTACGATACAGTAAAAGATATTGCCCAAACAACACGTGGAGTTAGAAATGAATTTTTAAAAGTAAGAGAAGTAAAAAATAAATGCTATATAGTAGTAGCTGGAGATAGAGGTCTTGCAGGTGGATACAATTCCAATGTATTAAAGGAATCTGTATCTCACATGGAAGGAAAAAAAGAAACAGTTATCACAGTAGGAAAGAAGGCTCACGAGTTTTTTTCTAAAAGAAATTACAATATAGCAAAAGATATAAATAGTGTTGAAGCTTGTGGATATGAAGAAGCGATAGAAATTTCACAAACTGTTATTGACCTGTATAAAAAAGGTGAAGTAGATGAAGTTTATATAGCTTATACAAAATTTAAATCAGCTTTATTACAAGAAGTTGAAGTTTTAAAATTGCTTCCATTGGTGTTTGAAAAAGATACAGATGAGCAAGCCATTGTAATAAAAGAAGAAAAACAAAATAGATCGAAAGTACAATATATACCATCAGCAGAAGCAGTCTTAAGTTATATTGTGCCTCAGTTTGTATCAGGTACAATATATGGTGGGATTTTAGAATCTTTTGCATCAGAGCAAGGAGCTAGAAGAACTGCGATGGAATCAGCCACAGATAATGCGAATGAAATGCTATCTAATTTAGAGTTAAGTTATAACAGAGCAAGACAGTCAGCTGTAACTCAAGAAATAACAGAGATAGTTGGTGGAGTTGAAGCTCTAAAATAGGGAGGTTAGGAAATGGCAAATGTAGGTGAAATAGTACAGATTGTAGGAGCTGTACTAGATGTTAAGTTTGATAATGAACAAAGCCTACCTAACTTATTAAATGCGTTAGTAATAAAGTTAGGAGATAAAGAAATAGTTGCAGAAGTTGCTCAACATATAGGTGATGATACAGTAAGATGTATCTCTATGAGTGCAACAGATGGGCTTGTAAGAGGTATGGAAGTTGTAGATACAGGAGGCCCAATAAGTGTTCCTGTTGGAGATGAAACTCTAGGTAGAATATTCAATGTTCTTGGAAAACCAGTTGATGGAAAACCAGCTCCAAAGTCTGCGCCTAAGTTACCTATACATAGACCAGCACCAGCATATGACGAACTAGAAACTACAGCTGAAATACTAGAAACAGGTATTAAGGTAGTTGACTTGCTAGCACCATATCTAAAAGGTGGAAAAATAGGTCTATTTGGAGGAGCAGGAGTAGGAAAAACAGTTTTAATACAAGAACTTATAAACAATATTGCCAAGCAACATGGTGGTATTTCTGTATTCTCAGGAGTAGGAGAAAGAACAAGAGAAGGTAATGACCTTTATGGAGAAATGAGTGAGTCTGGAGTTATAAATAAAACAGCTCTAGTATTTGGTCAGATGAACGAGCCACCTGGAGCAAGAATGAGAGTTGCTTTAACTGGACTTACAATGGCAGAACATTTTAGAGATGAGCAAGGACAAGACGTTTTACTTTTTGTTGATAATATATTCCGTTTCACACAAGCTGGTTCAGAAGTTTCAGCACTTCTAGGACGTATGCCATCAGCTGTTGGTTACCAACCAACATTAGCTACTGAAATGGGTGCACTTCAAGAGAGAATAACATCAACTAAGAAAGGTTCAATAACATCTGTTCAAGCAGTATACGTACCAGCAGATGACTTAACTGACCCAGCACCAGCTACAACATTCTCTCACTTAGATGCAAAAACAGTTTTATCTAGACAAATATCATCACTTGGTATATACCCAGCGGTTGACCCTCTTGAATCTACATCAAGAATTCTTGACCCTAGTATAGTAGGAAAAGAACATTATGAAGTAGCTAGAGGTGTTCAATCAATACTTCAAAGATATAAAGAACTACAAGATATAATTGCCATACTTGGTATGGATGAATTATCTGATGAAGATAAGTTAATAGTTGCACGTGCTAGAAAAATACAAAGATTCTTATCTCAATCGTTTACAGTTGCAGAGCAATTTACAGGAAACCCAGGTCAATATGTTCCTGTTAAAGAAACTGTAAGAGGATTCAAAGAGATACTTGAAGGTAAACATGATGACTTACCAGAGTCAGCATTCCTGTTTGTAGGTACAATAGAAGATGCTGTTAAAAAAGCGAAGGGAAGTATGTAGTCATGGCTAGTGAATTTTCATTGAAAGTTGTAACTCCAAATGATACATTTTATGATGGAGAAGTTGAAATGATAGTAGTTAGAACTACAAAGGGAGACAAAGGGGTATTGAAAGGTCATATACCGTTTGTTTCAGGCATACCTGTAGGGACTTTGAAGATAAAAAAAGATGGAAATTTTAAAGAAGCAAAAATATCAGAAGGATTTGTTAATGTAGACCAAAATAAAACTGTTATATTGACAGAATCTGCTGAATGGATTTAATAATTTAATATAAAACATGAAAAGTCATTTTTGCTAAAATTATTTTTGGTCAAAATGACTTTTTTATATTTTGTTGGTGTTAATAAAATAACAACAAGTAGAGTGTAAAGTACAATGGAAATATAGTGATAATAAATTCACAAAATGTTTGAATTTACTGCAAAATTATGTTGCAATTAATAAGATAAAGAAGGTTTAGATAGATTATATAGAAGTGAAAAAATATTCATATAAGAAATCTATATAAAATTTTTATAAAATTTAAAAAATTTGCTTAGTTGTGTAGTATAATAAATAATATAATAGATTTACATAGATTATTTATTATAAATAATTTTAAAAGTTACAATTTTATTATAATGATTATTAAATTGGGATAAGTAACATAAACTAAACAATAATAGGTATTATCAATAGTAAATTTATAAATTCATTGTTAAATGGAAAGAGTTATTATAAATTTTCTGGAGGAAAAATGGATATATTTGAAATTGGAGTAGACATAGTTGAAATTGACAGAATAAAAAAAGCTGTAGAAAAAAATAATCGGTTTTTAGAGAAGGTATTTACAGATAAAGAAATTGAATATTTTAATTCTAAAAATTTTAAGTCAGAAAGTATAGCTGGTAATTTTGCAGCTAAGGAAGCTATAAGTAAATCTATGGGTACAGGAATCAGAATGTTTAACTTTAAAGATATAGAGGTTCTCAGAAATGAAATGGGAAAACCAATAGTAAAAACTTATAATAATCTGGCAAAAATGTGCATAGATTATAATGTTTTAGAAATAAAAGTTTCAATATCACATTCAAAAGATTATGCTATAGCAAATGCGATAACTATAATTAAGGACTAAGGAGTGATTACATTATGATGGACAAAACAGCAAAAGAAATAATGACAACAGATGTAATAGTAGCAAAACAAGATGATAGTATAGCAGATGTAGCTAATATGCTAATTGCGGAGAAAATAGGAGGATTGCCAGTTGTAGATTCAGAAAATAAAGTTGTTGGAGTAATTTCTGAAACAGACATTCTTAAAAAGGAAAAATATATAGAAGCACCTCTCTATATAAATCTATTACAAGGATTGATTTTCTTAGATGATTTAAAAAAGGTAGAAAAAGACATAAAGCAAGTAGCAGCTTATAAAGTCGGGGAACTGATGTCTAAGGACATAATAAAAGTTCATGAAGATGATAAGTTTGACGATGTGGCTAATATAATGATTAAAAAATCAATAAACAGAGTTCCTGTAGTAGATGATGACAATAAACTTAAAGGTATAATTTGTAGATATGATATAATAAAAGCTTTATATAATGAATAAACTAAAGTAGGAGGTGTGATGTGAGAAAAAAGTGGACTATAGTATGTATTATGTTCTTGGCACTGGTTATAATTGTAATAGGATGCCAAAAACGACAGTCCACAAAAGAAGAAGTATACAAAGACTTTCAAAAGCAGATTTCTGATATGAATTCTTACAGTTGTAAAGCTGAAGTAGAAGTAGTTGGAAATAAGAGCCCACACAATTATGTTTTAATTCATACTTATAAAAAAACTGATAACTATAAATTAGAAGTAATTTCCCCAAAACACTTAAAGGGAAAAAGTATAGAGTATCAAGGTGATAAAATATTAGTTAAAAATCCAAATATCAGTGATATAGTGGAATTGCCTAATACAGGAAAAAATAATCAATATCTTTTTATAGGAGACTTTATAAAAAATTATCTTCAAAACGAAGAGATGAAAATAAAGTTATCCAAAGGAAACTTGGTTTTAGAGACTTTTATTCCTGGGGATAATAAATATTTTAATAAGCAAGTATTATATGTAAATGCTGACACAAAGAACCCTGAAAAGATGGAAGTGTTAGATAATGAAGGAGTGCCAAGATTTACAGTAAAATACAGAGATTTTGAATACAGAAACTAAGGGGGACTAAAGAAATGCAAAAAATAACAGTGCCTACATGGGCAGAGATAAATCTAGATAACTTAAGATTTAACTTAAAAAATATTAAAAATTTATTAGAAGAAGATATTAAAGTTTGTGGAGTAATAAAAGCTGATGCATATGGACATGGTGCAGTAGAAGTTGCAAAATTATTACAAAAGGAAAAAGTAGATTATTTAGCAGTAGCAAGAACTGCTGAAGGAATTGAACTTAGACAAAATGGTATAACACTTCCTATTTTGAACTTAGGATATACTCCAGATGAAGCTTTTGAAGATTCTATAAAAAATAAAATAACTATGACAGTTTATTCTTTAGAAACAGCACAAAAGATAAACGAAATTGCAAAGTCTTTAGGAGAAAAAGCCTGTGTTCACATTAAAATAGACTCTGGAATGACTAGAATAGGTTTCCAACCTAATGAAGAGTCAGTACAGGATATAGTAAAATTAAATAAATTAGAATATATAAATTTAGAAGGTATGTTTACTCATTTTGCTACAGCTGATGAAGTAAGTAAAGAGTACACTTATAAACAAGCTAATAATTATAAATTTATGTCTGATAAGTTAGATGAAGCTGGTGTAGAAATAGCTATAAAGCATGTATCAAATAGTGCAGCTATTATGGATTGCCCTGATTTAAGATTAAATATGGTAAGAGCAGGAATAATATTATATGGTCATTATCCATCTGATGATGTATTTAAAGAAAGACTAGAATTAAAACCAGCTATGAAATTAAAATCAAAAATCGGACATATAAAACAAGTTGAACCAGGTGTAGGAATAAGTTATGGACTAAAATATACAACTACTAGTATGGAAACAATAGCTACAATTCCAATAGGATATGCGGATGGATTCACTAGAATTCAAAAGAATCCAAAAGTTCTTATTAAAGGAGAAGTATTTGATGTAGTTGGTAGAATTTGTATGGATCAAATAATGGTTAGAATTGACAAAGATATAGACATAAAAGTTGGAGATGAGGTTATACTATTTGGAGAAGGTGAAGTTACAGCTGAACGTATAGCCAAAGACTTAGGAACTATAAACTATGAAGTGTTATGCATGATATCAAGAAGAGTTGACCGTGTTTATATGGAAAATAATGAGCTTGTACAAATAAACAGTTATTTGCTAAAATAAAACCATGATATTATAATCTGGGAGGCGATTTTGTGTACGATAAGAGTAAAGAAAAAATAGAAGTTACTTTACCAGACTCTCTGATTTCTGAAGTTGATAGTATTGTTCAGATGGAGAACAGTAACAGAGAAGATTTTGCAAAAGCTGCTTTTCAGTTCTATATAACTCAGAAAAAGAGAATTCATATTAAAGAATCTATGAAAACGGGTTATAGAGAAATGGGTCAAATTAATCTGTCATTAGCTGAATTAGGTATGACAGTTGACGAAGTATCTTCTGATGATAAAAATGAAGGGAAGATTGCCCAAGGTGAGTACTAATTGTGAAATAAAGCGTGGTGATTTATATTACGCTGATTTAAGTCCAGTTGTTGGTTCAGAACAGGGAGGAGTTAGGCCTGTTCTGATAATACAAAATGATGTAGGTAATAAATATAGTCCTACAGTTATAGTCTCAGCTATAACATCTCAGATTAATAAAGCCAAATTACCTACTCATGTAGAGATAAGTTCCAATGAATATGGGCTTAATAAAGACTCAGTAATTCTTTTAGAACAAATCAGAACTATTGATAAAAAGAGACTGAGGGAAAAAATTGGTTGTCTAGATGAAAATATGATGATAAAAGTAGATGATGGACTTCAAATAAGTTTAGGGTTGTTTACTTTTTAAAGAGGGATTTGTCTTTTATTAGACAATCCCTTTTTTCTTTAAAAATATTTCATAGAGTTTAATTTTAGTGCCTAAGCTAATAAAATCAAAAATAACGCAAAAAAATAGGATAAAAGTGATATAATAATATGGAATTGATATAAAATTACAAACTCAAGGGAGGTAATTGCATGAGAGACCATAAAGGATTAAATGAGATTGCGCGTATCATAAGAAGAGATATAGTCTCTATGATACATAGAGCCAAATCTGGACATCCAGGAGGGTCATTATCAGTAGTTGAAATACTTACTGCGTTATACTTTGATGAAATGAATGTGGATTCTTCAAATCCTAAAATGGAGGATAGAGATAGATTTGTATTATCAAAAGGACATGCTGCACCAGCATTATATGCAACATTGGCTGAAAAAGGTTATTTTGATAAGGAAGAATTAAATGGACTGAGGAAAATAGGCAGAATGTTACAAGGGCATCCAGATATGAAAGGAACACCTGGTGTGGAGATATCCACTGGTTCTTTAGGCCAAGGTTTTTCGGCTGCATGTGGGATGGCTATGGCATCAAAATTAGATAATGCACCATGGAATGTGTACACTTTACTTGGTGATGGAGAAGTTCAAGAAGGTATCGTTTGGGAAGCTGCTATGAGTGCTGCACATTATAAGCTTGATAATTTAATTGCTTTTTTAGACAATAATGGACTTCAGATAGATGGAAACATAGAAAGTGTAATGAACTTAGGTTCAATCGTTGATAAATTTAAGGCTTTTGGATGGAATGTAATTGAAATAGATGGTCATGATTTTGACCAAATATTTGCTGCTCTTGATATAGCTAAATCAACAGTTAAAAAGCCTACAATGATAGTTGCAAAGACTATAAAAGGTAAAGGAATATCTTTTATGGAAAATCAAGCAGGATGGCATGGGACAGCTCCAAATGATGCAGAACTAGAACAAGCCTTACTTGAATTAGGAGGTGCTGACAATGAATAAAATGGCAACAAGAGAAGCATATGGTAAAGCTTTAGTAAAATTAGGTCAAATAAATGACAATGTTGTAGTATTAGATGCAGATTTATCAAAGTCTACAAAGACACATGATTTTTATCAAGCATTTCCAGATAGATTTTTTAATATGGGTATAGCCGAACAAAATCTAATAGGTGCTGCTTGCGGATTATCAACTGCTGGAAAAATACCTTTTGCTAGTACTTTTGCTATGTTCGCTACAGGGAGAGCCTTTGAGATTATAAGAAATTCAGTTTGTTATCCAAAGTTAAATGTAAAAATTTGTGCTACTCATGCAGGACTTACTGTTGGAGAAGATGGAGCATCTCATGAAAGTGTAGAGGATATTGCAATAATGAGAGCTATACCAAATATGACAGTTCTTGTTCCAGCTGATGGAGTAGAGACAGAGAAGATGATTTTTGAAATAGCTAAATACAATGGGCCTGTTTATGTTAGATTAGGAAGAAGTTCAGTTCCAGTTTTATTTGATGAGGATTATCACTTTGAAATAGGAAAAGGTGTAGTACTAAGAGATGGTAATGATGTCACGATTATAGCTTGTGGGATTATGGTGAATGATGCTATATTGGCACAAGAAAAATTGCAAGAAGAAGGCATTAGTGCCAGAGTCATAAATATGTCCACAATAAAACCTATAGATAAGGATTTAATATTAAAAGCAGCAAAAGAAACTAATGCTATTGTAACTGTAGAAGAACATAGTATAATTGGAGGATTAGGTTCTGCTGTAAGTGAGACAGTTGGAGAATCTTATCCAACTATTGTAAAAAAAGTTGGAATTAAGGATTCTTTTGGAGAATCTGGTGCTCCAAATGAATTGTTAAAAAAATATGAATTAACTTGTGATGACATAGTAAAAGCTGCAAAAGAAGCTATTCTTGCAAAAAGAATGTAAGAGATATAAATTATGCATGTTTGTTAATAATATAATATATGTATAAGAGAGATATAAAGCATTATATGAATTTATATCTCTCTTTTTTATACGCTATATCAATTTATCAAAAACCTAACCAAATATTCAAATTTTTACAAAAATAGAGAAAATATTCAAATATATATTGACTATTCAGAAAAATATGACTAATATATAGTTTATAGGGAAATTAATTTTATACATATAATAACTACTTAGACAAAAATAATTTAAAGAATTGCATGAAGGGAGGTATACTGTATAAAAGAGATATTATAAGTTTTAAGTTATTATACAAAAAGTTTTAAAACAGTTATCATGGATTTTATGTTAAAGGAAATTGTAAGTAGTTTATCGAAGTAATTAAGCAGATGAAAAAATTTCACGTGGGGAGGTAACTGAGATATGTCAGAAAAAGTAAATGTTAAAACGGTCATCAGTTTCGCAGGAGCTTATGTAGCAACAGTAATCGGTTCTGGATTTGCAACAGGACAAGAAATAATGCAATTCTTCACTTTTTATGGGTTTGCAGGTATTATTGGTGGGGTAATTTCAATGGTATTATTCTCATGGATGGGTGCTTCAGTAATGTCAAAAGGTAAAGAACTTCAACTTAAGGAACCTATCAAAATTTATCGTGTTTATTGTGGTAAGTATTTAGGAATATTCTTTGAGTGGTTTGGACCTTTATTCTTATTTGGTGTTTTCGTAGTAATGATTTCAGGAGCAGGAGCAACTTTAACTGAATACTATGGATTAAATCCATTTGTAGGTAGAATAGGTATGGCAGTAGTAGCGTTATTAACTGTTTCATTAGGTCTTGATAAATTATCAAAGATACTAGGTGGAATAGGACCTATAATAATAATCTTTACACTTTTAGTTGGAGCTATAAGTTTGAGCAGTAATATAGGTAATTTATCTCAAGCAGGAGAGATTCTTAAAACTGTAGAGGTAACTAGACCAGTTCCAAACGCATACCTATCTGGTGTAATATATACTACTTATAATACAATCGTTGTCATGGCGTTCTTAACAGGATTAGGAGCAAGTGCTGCTAATAAAAAAGAAGCTGTTTGTGGCGGTATACTAGGTGGGGTAGCACTTATGGCAGCAGCTATAATGATGAACTTAGCAATGCTTTCTGATATAGGAAACTTATATTCAAAAGCAATACCTTCATTATTCTTAGCTGATAAGATTTCACCAATAGTTGGAATTTTATTCTCAGTAGTTCTTATATTAGGAATATATACAACAGCTGTACCTTTATTATGGTCAGTAACTAATAGATTTGTAGATGATAATCATCCTAAATTTAAACTAATAACACTAATAACAGCTATATTAGGTCTTATAGGTGGATTCTTACCATTTGATAAGCTGGTTGGTATCTTATATCCATATACCGGATATATGGGCGTCATAATACTGGTTTGTGTTCTTTATAGACAGATTACAAAAACATCTGGCTATCAAGAAGGAGTCAATGGTAAATAAATAATTTAGAATTGTAAAGTAAAGAGTTATATAAAAACAATTAAATTGTTTTTATATAACTCTTTTTTATTTTATAATTTATTTGTCATAAAATCCCTTTTTTTATTGTTTTATATTTAAGGATAACTATAATAAACATTTTATTATTGATTATTTAAAGTCTAAGACAAAATTATAAATCATATATTTAAATAGATGGGAGGAGTGATAAAATTGAATGTAAAGTTTAATATCAAAGGTATAATTTATGGAGTTATAGCTCTTGTATTTGTAATAGGGGGATTTATATTCATACCAAGTATGTTTATAGAAAAAACTAAGCCAATAGATTATACAGTATTGCAAAGGAATTCAATACCAGAAAAGATACTTGACGTTATGGACAAATACACAAATGAAGAAAGGGCATTAGCTGCCAAAATTGATAATAAAATATACATCATAGTAACTAGGGGAAATAATAAATATGGTATTGAGATGGATAACATAGAAAGTGTAAGTGAAGACGGAAAAGAAGTTTTGAGAGTTAAGATAAAGTATAAGGATAAGGAGGATTCTCTTCCATACATAGTGGTTGAAACAAATATAAGTGAACTTCCAGATAGAATAGAATTAAATTCCACTAAATAAAAGTATATTTTGTAATTAAATAACTATTTATTTGTATAGTAAAATAAAGTCATGGTTTTTATTAATGTAAATAAATCATGTCGAGGCTTTATTGATGTAAAAGCCATGACTTAAAATATTCATTGAATAATATAAAAATTAAACATTAAACATAGTGTTATATTAGTAGTGTTGAGAGTGTTAATTATTTGGTGTAAGAATTCTAGTTTCAGTAACTATATAGTTTAATTGTGCATCGTGAGTTTCTTTTGGAATAGAATCAAATACCTGAAAGTCAAATGCTATTCCTATAGTTATTGCGTCTTTTCTTAAGTTCTCTAAAAATCTATCATAAAATCCTCCGCCATATCCTAATCTATAGCAATGTATGTCATATGCAACAGCTGGAACAATTACAACATCTAAAGCTTTAATATCAACTGTAGGTGATTTTTCGCTAGGTTCCCTTATTCCATATGCACCAATTTTTAGTCCATTATCTAAATCTGTTATTTGAGTAGGAATTAATGTATGATTTTCTTTTATCGTAATAGGGCTTGAGACTGTTTTTTTCAGAGATAAGAGTTTTTTGATTAAATTATCTGTGTTAACTTCATTATTAAAATCTAGATAAAGCATTATATTAGTTGCGTTTCTTATATCCTCCATTTGAAGTAATTTTTCTGTTATCAAATTTGAACTATTTAGTACAAAATCAGCACTTTTATTTTTTCTATGTTCAATAACTTTTTTCCTAAATTCTTTTTTCATAAAATATTCCTCCTTTAATATGTTATAATGTGAACAGAATTTGTATTCTAATATAAATTTTAGTATAGTTTATTGCAATAAGGCAATATATTTGGGTAAATGTAATAAAAATAACAGCTAGTCATATAATATATAATAGTTTATGTAAAAGGAGATGTATCTTGTGATTTCAAAAAAGAAAGCTATTTTTTTAGGGGTGATTTTAGTAATTATAACAGCTATGGCCACATCGGCGTTTCAGCTCACATTAGGGAACAAAGTTGTAATATCAAAAGAACTCTATGAAGGCTATAAAAAATATGATAAGTTGTTAGGATTAGAATCTATTATAAAACAAGATTTTTATAAAAAAGTCTCTGATAAAGATTTAGTGGATGGAGCATCAAAGGGGTTATTCCTAGGAACAAATGACAAATATTCTGGTTATTACACTAAAGATGAAATGGAAAAGCTAATAGAAGATAGTGAGGGCTCTTATGTTGGTGTAGGGATGTATATAGGAGCATCAAAAGATGGAGGACTAGTAGTAGTTCCTATGAAAGATTCCCCAGCAGAAAAAGCAGGAGTAAAAGCAGGAGATAAATTAATAAAAGTCAACGGAAAATCTGTATCATATAAAAATTCGGATGAAGCTGTGAGTATGATGAAAGGTAAAAAAGGCAAAAAAGTAGAGCTAGTAGTGTTGAGAGAAGATAAACAACTAAGCTTTGAGTTGAAAACAGAACAGATAGTTGAGAAAAGTATAGAAAGCAAAGTAATTGATAATGATTTAGGATATATAGAAATTACCCAATTTATATCAAGTACATATACTGATTTTGACAAAGCTTTAAAAGGATTGAAAGAAAAGAATATTAAGGGATTAGTAATAGACCTTAGAAACAATCCTGGAGGAATGTTGGATATATGTAAAGAAGTTGCTGATGAGTTAATTGGTGAAGGAACTATAGTATATACTAAAGACAATAAAGGAAATACAGAATACTTAAAATCTGATAAAGAAAAATTGGGACTTCCAATAGTAGTTTTAACCAATGGAGAAAGTGCCTCTGCTGCTGAGATATTAACAGCTGCAATTGTTGATAATAAAGAAGGTATTTCTGTAGGTACTACGACTTATGGTAAAGGACTAGTACAGTCAGTTGTAAGGTTGAAAGATGGAACAGGATATAAATTAACTACTGCTCAATATTTTACACCTAATGGAGATTATATCAATGAAAAGGGGATAAAACCCACAATTGAAGAAAAAGATGAGAAAAAGCAGCTGAATGTAGCAACTGAATGGCTTAGAGAGCAAATTAATAAATAGAATTTAAAGTTTGTAGATGTAAAAAAAATAAGGAAAATTGTTGCAAATAAGTAAAAATATAGAGTGGATAACTAAAAACATATACTCTATATTTTTATATAAATAGGTCTTTAAAATAAAGTGTGTATTCTTCTAAAAAATGGTGATAATTAAAGTATTAAATATCACTATATAAAGGAAGGTGCACACTTTTTATGTTTAACAAAAACTAAATATTAAAAAAGCCTTTAAAACACAGTTATTTTTAGATTCTAATAGATTTAACTGTATCTTAAATAGTAACTACTTCCTAAATAGAAATTAGTTGCTATTTATTAATATAAGAAATCTTTTTAAGTTCGGGAATAGCAAATGCTAGTGATAATATAGCTGCTAATATATCTGATGTAGGACCAGCATACAAAACTCCATCAATTCCAAATACAAGTGGAAGTAAAAGTAAAAGAGGAATTAAAAAATAACCCTGACGTGAAAGAGAAAGTATTATTCCTTTTTTAGCGTTACCTATAGATGTGAACAATTGTGTAGAAAGTGGTTGAATACCACTTATAAATATCATTAACATAAATACTCTCATATATTTTTCAGCAAATTTAAAGTATTCTTCACTACCATTTCCAAAGATAGATATAATTTGTCTTGGAAATATCTGAAGTATTATAAAAGCAATAACTGATATAATAGTACAAGCAATTAATGCTTTAATATAAACCTCTTTAACTCTATCATATTTTTTAGCTCCATAATTATATCCAAATAAAGGTTGAGCACTCTGGCCTATTCCTCCTAAAAATGCTGATATAAATATGCTTACTTTTGATACAACAGCAACAACAGCAAAAGGTACATCACTACCATAAGAGGATATAGCTCCATAGTGATTTAGTGTATTATTCATTACAATTTGAGAAAGCATCATAACAAATTGATAAAAGAAATAAGCATTTCCAATAGATACGATTTGTTTAACATATTTAAACTCTATGTTGAATATATCTTTTGACATGGTTATAGTTTTAAATTTTTTGAAGTAGTATAAACTAAATAAAGCTGATATAATCTGACCAATAACTGTAGCAGATGCTGACCCTAAAATTCCCCATTTAAAAACTAACATAAATAATGCATTTAAAATTATATTTATTATTACACCAACTAATGATGAAATCATTGAATACATTGGACTTCCATCAGAACGAATTAAACTGCTACAAACAGTTCCAAATACTAAAAATGGTATTCCTATAGTAGTTACTCCTGTATATTGTACTGATAATGTTAGTGTATTTTCAGTAGCTCCAAATAGTTTCATTAGAGGTTCTAAGGAAGCTAAAGTAAGTATCATTATAACAATACCAACAAATACTGATAAACTAATTGAATTGCCTACAAACTTAGCAGCATCTTTTTCTTTTTTAGAACCAAGGCTTAAGTTAAAGTTTGCAGCTCCTCCAAATCCAAATAAAACAGAAAATGCAGTAACCAATGTAACTAATGGAAATGTAACGCTTGTAGCTGCATTTCCATACATTCCTACTATTTTACCTATAAAAATTTGATCTGTAATATTGTAAATAGCAGAAATTAATAGACTAATTATAGATGGTATAGCATATTTTCTTATTAAACTCCAAATTGGTAAAGTCTCAAGCGGATTTGTAGCTTTATCCATTTGTTGAACATTTTTTTCTAACCTTAAACATGATGTTTGACTCATACAAAACCTCCATTTATTTTTAGTACACTTGACCTAATTTATATTAGCACTAATGTACTAAAAAAACAATATCTATTTTCATGTTTTATTGTTTTATAGTAAGTTTCAAAAAATACATGCAATCGAGTTATTAATTTTAATTTGATATAGAGTTTAAATATATACTTTTACCTTCATCAGTAAGGTACATAAAAATAATACTCCATAAGCAATCCATAATATTCTTTGTGCTATCATGTTCATTGAGTTCTTTAGTATTTACAGGCTTATATATAAGTATTGTTAAGATACATTCGATGATATTTTCAATTTGATTAGGAATTGGACATTCTTTAATTAAATTAGATTCTTGTAAATTTTTAAAACTTTCTTTTAAAAACGCTTGAAGCTCTTTTATAGAATTTATTTGTATATTATATATCTTTTGACTTATTTGAGATAATTGATTATAGTGTTTAAAATAATAAGCATTTTCATTTTGTGTGTTTAATGAATTTAAAAATAAATTATTTAAGTCTTCCAGAGACTTTGGGCAATCTACTTTTTTATAGTTTTTATGTTTATATTCCACTACTTCCTCAATTAAATCCTCCTTTTTCTTAAAATAATAAGTTAAATTTCCTACACTAATGCCTAATTCATTAGCTATATCTCTCATAGATATACTATTATATCCATGTATATTGAATAAATCACGTGCTGTAAGTATTATATCTTTTTTAGTTTTATTTGCCATTTAATATCCTCCAATAAATTAATAAACTATGATTGACATTTTAGTACTTATGTACTAAAATGTCAATCATAGTACTTATGTACTAAAATTTATAAGATAAATTAAACAATAAAGGAGATTATAGATTATGACAGTAACATTTATAACTGGTGGTAATACAGGTCTAGGATATGAAAGTGCAAAACGTTTAAAAGAATTAGGACATAAGATATATATTGGATCTCGCAGTGAAGAAAAAGGCATAAAAGCGGCAAAAGAGCTTGGAGTAGAGTATATAGTTATTGATGTAACAAATGAGAATTCTGTAATAAATGCAGCAAATGAAATCAAGCAAAAAGAAGGACATATTGATGTCCTTATAAATAATGCAGGAATTCCTGGAGGATATCAAGCTCCAAAAGATATAACCTCAGATATCATGTATAATGTTTTCAATACAAATGTATTTGGTATAGTGAGAGTTACACATCACTTCATTCCATTATTACAAAACTCTAAACATCCAGTTATAGTGAATGTAAGTAGTGGATTAGGATCATTTGGACAAGTATTAAATCCTGAAAAGATTGAATCAAAAGTCAATGCACTTGCTTATAGTTCATCAAAAGCCGCAGTTTCAATGCTTACAGTGCAATATGCGAAGGGAATGCCAAATATTCGTATAAATGCAGTTGATCCAGGCTCAACTAAAACAGGAGAACAATTCAAACATGGTACACAAACATTACAAGAAGGAACTGATGCAATCGTTAAAATGGCTACAATAGGAAAAGATGGTCCTACAGGCACTTTTACTAATAGAGATGGTATAATTCCTTGGTAGTCAACTGCCAGCTACTCTAAAGGGAGTAGCTTCTAGAAAAAAATATCTTAAGTTTACACTACGTTATATTAGAATATATAGGTATTTTAAGATACTTCTCTAGTCCCGACTCCATGGTATATCATTAAACATTACTGATGGTAGGTGAAGTGTGGCATATTTAGAACCTTTCATAACGTTGGCGAAGCAATTCACAAATCATTATATTTAGCAACTATGGATATTTTTGAAAGATGGACTCAAAAAATTAGAAATTGTAGAAATTGGACTCAAATTTCAGCTCATTTAAGTATTTATTTTGAAGAAAGAATTTTAATCCTAAATTAATAAAGAGATATTTCAAAAAAATTAAGAAATTTTCTTAAAGGGGTAATAATTTTTATAAAAATGGAAAATATATGAAAATAAGGTTATGCTTTTTAAAGCTATAGCCTTATCAGTAGATACTTATGTATTGTTAAAAACTTTGACTTAGGCTTTAAGATATGAGTAATTAAATATTTTAAAATACATGTAAAAATATTACTGGAAGTTTATTATTCCAGTAATATTTTTTTGATTTAAGAAATATTAATA